>CAZIJP010000006.1:0-38411 GCA_964539615.1 uncultured bacterium | reverse complement strand
AAGGCTGCTCTAGAAGCCGCTTGGAGAGCAAAATTCAAACCTGCAGTTAACAATGGAACTCCCGTTGCTGTATGGTATGGTTTAAGTTACAAATTTACATTGCATAACTAACATAAAGTGTATTATAATAAGCCGGGGGCAGTAGGGATCTACTGTGCCCGGCTTTTTCATTATAAGAAAGGATTGGTACTATGATCAGCAATCGAATGAGCTCCATTCCGCCCTCACCTATTCGCAAATTGGTTCCGCTATCAGATGCGGCAAAAAAAAGAGGAATTAAAGTGTATCATGTCAATATCGGCCAGCCCGATATCGAGACACCGAAAATTGCCATGGATGCTATACGGAATTTTAATGTTCCGGTTTTGGAATATTCACCGTCAAACGGTATTCCCGAATTACGCGAATCAATGAAAGTGTACTTTAATGATTTGGAATACGGTATTACTGAAAAAGATATCATTATTACTAATGGAGGCAGTGAAGCCATATACTTCGCTTTTATGGTGACCATGGATGCCGGTGACGAGGTGCTGGTTCCGGAACCGTATTATGCAAACTATAACGGGTTTGCAAAAATGGCAGGTGTTGTCATCAAACCGATCCCAACAAATGTTGAAAACGGATTTAAGCTCCCATCGGATGCTGAATTGGAAAAATATATTGCACAAGGCAAAACAAAAGCTATCGTTATATGTACTCCAAATAATCCAACGGGTACTGTTCGCGAAAAAAGTGAATTGGAACAAGTTGTACGATTTGCAAAAAAACATAATCTGGCGATAATCGCAGATGAAGTATATAATGAATTTGTTTACGATGGAAAAAAGCATGTCAGTATGATGCATTTTCCTGAAGTTGCAGAAAATACTATATTGATCGATAGCGTTTCAAAACGTTATTCAGCATGTGGAGCACGGATCGGTGCGTTTATATCGAAGAATGAATTGTTTGTAAAAGCAGCTATGGTACTTGCACAGGCACGCTTATGTCCTCCGACCATTGATCAGGTATTGGCAGTCGAACTGTTTAAAACAGATCGTTCATATCTTACGGCTGTGCGTGATGAATATTGTAAACGTCGCGATGTAGTATTTGAAGAATTAAATAAGATCAAGGGTGTGGTAGCTACCCGTCCCTCCGGAGCATTTTATACGGTTGTCAAATTGCCGATCAAAAGTGCCGATGATTTTGCGCGGTGGCTTCTTGAATCCTTTGAATATAATAAGGAAACTGTAATGGTTTCACCAGCAGGGGGGTTTTACGGTACTCCCGGCAAGGGAATTGATGAAATTCGTATCGCCTATGTTTTAAATGAAAAAGATATGCGAAAAAGTGTTGAATTGCTTAGGATTGCTTTGGAACGCTATAATCCTGATATGAAGGATGAGGAAAAATATAATCCGATAATATAACGACGGAGGTATCATAATGAGCGGTTTGACCGAGAGAATGACACCGGAGAATTTTAATAATACTGTTCGGGAAATCCTTGATGGAAAAAAGGATCATTTATTTGCCGAGGTATTGAGTTATTACGAATTTATGCTCGAGCAAGGCAAAGTATATCCTGATATTTTGTATAAAACGGTCATATTTTACCTTTATACGAATAATGTATCCCAAGCAGAAATAAATTTCGAAAAATTATTCTCGATCAATAACTCTTATGAACGTTATGTGATGTTGCATGATTTTTTAAAAGATCCGGCTAAGCAGAATAGTAATAACAGTATTCCGGAATTAGCAGATGAATTAAGCCCATTTGTTAAATCGATTATCGACGAATTCGGTACGTTTTATATAGACAAACCCTTTTACTATGAAGATGTGTTTTTGATTACCGGTAATTATCTGCTTGATATGGCTGATTACGATGAAGCTTTTTTTTATTATCTCATGGCTTACGCATATGGTAAATCAACCGATAAGTTTTTTTATGCGATCGGATATCTCTGTTATAAAAAAGGCGATATGGAATGTGCATATCATTACTTGGCTCATTCAATATCATTTAACAGTCGAAATGTGACCGCATTACTTGACTTGTCACATGTGGCCATTGAATTGGGTAACCGTGAGGCGTCCTTTGAAGCGCTCAAAAAAGCTTCAGAGCTTTATCCGAATTATGCTGATATAGCGTACCGTATGGCGCAATTTTATTTTGAAGATAATGATTTTGATCAAGCGAAAAAATTTCTGTATAGGGCGATTACCATTAATCCGATGTATACCGTTGCAAACATAACTTATTTTTATGTTTTGTTTAAATTGTCAGATCAGCAAGAGATCGGAGCTTTTATTAACTCAATGCATGATGAACAATTAAAAGTGGAATTTGATTTTTTGTTTATGCTACGATTTGATCCTTCACTTGATGGTACTGTTAAAAAATTGTGCGATATTGAAGCATATGAACAAAAACTCTTGGAAGGTGTATGGGATCGGTTTTTATTCCTAATTCCTGTTGAGCGTTACGCCGCCTTTTTTGAAGCGCTTCTCAATACCGACATTATCGATCTTGCTGCATACAAGATACTAAAGGGAAGGTTTCAAAACTGATATGGCAGTGTCTGATTTTCAACTCAACTCTATGGTACACAGAATGGTAGTGAGTGTTGGATTTGATTCAAATCTTCTAAGCATTGGTGTGTTTAACGGAGTAGTCTATATAAAAGGGGAATTGCAAAAACAAGATCCGGCGACGTTAATGCTTATGAAGGATTTTAGATTTGCGAAGGATATTCTGAATGCGAAAATTGAAAGCGAATATAAGACGGCGCTGACTGCCCTTGACAGAGAAATCAAAGCTTTGCCGGGTTTTAGAGGTATTGTTTACCAATTGAAAGGCTGGCGAAAAAGTGCCGGCGGTTGGATCAAGGAACAGGAATGATTATGGATTATATTAAACTAAAAAATGACATCACATCGTGGCTGTATGAAAAAATAACAACTGCGGGTTGTACCGGAGCTGTCGTCGGCGTATCTGGCGGTCTTGATTCTGCGGTTGTGATACGATTGGCGCAAGAAGCATTCCCGAATTCTGTTTTCGGGGTGATTTTACCGTGCGGTAACGGGAAAGAAGATGAACTTTATGCGCGGGAATTATGCGATAAGTTTTCTATCCCGTATACGACCATCAACTTTGAACCGTTATTTGAATCATTTTGCACGCTTACAGGGAATGACAGAGTTGTGGCCGACCTTTCAACTGTTTCAGAGAAAACACATAAACTTGCCTTAGCAAATACGAAATCGCGTATGCGAATGATAACGTTGTATTATTATGCGCAAACACGAAATGCATTGGTCTTGGGGACGGGGAACCGTACAGAAGCTGAGCTCGGATATTTTACCAAACACGGCGATGGCGGTGTGGACCTGTTGCCGATCGTAGATTTATTTAAATCCGAAGTTAAAGAACTTGCCCGTGTGCTAGGTGTTACCGACGTTATTATCGATAGGGCGCCTACCGGCGGATTGTGGTTAGGCCAGACCGACGAAGGGGAGATCGGATTAAGTTATGACGAAATGGAATTCGGATTAAGAAAAATATATGATCTTCCTGAAAATAAATTATTGACTGTTGACAAAAGCAGTGATACTATACTCAAAAGGTTGCAGCAACTGATGGAAATCAGTGCGCATAAACGGGCGATGCCGCCTCGTTTTGCAGTGAACCGATGAAGGAGGGTTTATGGAACCGGTGTACATGTGGCTTATTCTCGGCGCTGTCTTGCTGATAATTGAGATCTTTACGCCCGGATTTTTTGCCGCAAGTGTGGGTATTGCGTCGTTATTTACATACGGCGTAGCTGCGGTGTTCCCCGAAATGCTGTTGTTGCATTGGATAGTATTTTTTGTGGCCAATTTCATTACGTTGGCTGTATTGAGAAAAATGATCTATCAGTATTTTATGAAAAATAAAAAGCATAAGGAGACAAATTTTCAATCATTGGTTGGATTGGAATCTATCGTTGTTGAGTCAATTGATAATGATGCGAATGTCGGATATATAAAAGTGTACGGCGATATGTGGCGGGCATCAGCTGAAAATAACGAAAAGATCAAAAAAGGCGAAAAAATTATTGTAACACGTGTTGAAGGTAATAAAGTGTTTGTTAAAAAAGTAAGTTGAAGGAGGACGCTATGACACCAGGTATGGTATTTCTTTTATTTGTTGTTGCTTTATTTGTACTCATTTTTCTATGGAATGCAATTGTTATTGTTCAACAGGCTCAAGTCGTTGTTATTGAACGTTGGGGTAAATATTACAGAACATTACAGAGCGGTTTTAATGTAATATTCCCGGGCATTGATAAACCGCGATCTATGCGTGTAAAAAAGATGCAAACGTTCCAAGGACAGCATTATGCAACCGTTCGAACAGTATCCCGTATCGACCTTCGTGAATCCGTGTATGATTTCCCGCGCCAGAATGTTATAACGAAGGATAACGTTACGCTTGACATTGATGCGTTATTGTATTTCCAGATCACCGATCCTCAGAAAGCTGTGTATGAAATAGAGAACTTGTCCGATGCTATTGAAAAATTGACCCAGACAACGCTTCGTAACATCACCGGTAAAATGACCCTTGATGAAACACTTGTAAGCCGCGATACAATCAATGCGGAACTTCGCGAGATCCTTGACGAGGCTACCGACAAGTGGGGTGTTAAGGTCAACCGTGTAGAGTTAAAAGATATTACACCGCCGGAAGAGATCCGTAGCGCAATGGAAAAACAGATGCGTGCAGAGCGAGACAAACGCGCTATGATCCTTGAAGCGGAAGGTATGAAGAATTCTGCAATATTAAAAGCAGAAGGTGGAAAGCAGGCTGTTATCCTTGAAGCTGAAGCTAATAAACAGCAGAGAATTTTGGAAGCCGAAGGTTTTGCAGAAGCACGTATCAAGATCGCTGAAGCAGAATCCATCGCGATCACCAAGGTAAGTAATGCTATCGGTAATACGGGCACAAAACCGGGCGATTATCTTATCGCCATAAAATATATCGAAGCATATCGCGACATGATAAAAGTCGGCGACAAGACCGTGCTGTTGCCGTATGAAGCAACCGGCGTGCTTGGCTCTCTTGAAGCGATCAAGACCATGTTCAAGAACGATAAATAATCTATACTGTATTCAATGACTGTTACCCCCCGTGAAAGCGGGGGTTTTTATAAAGCATTGATCAAAAAAGTAAGCAAAAGTAATCGCATACGCAATCTCGTGACGCATTAATAAAAGGCAGTGTTAGTTATTGCTAATAATGTTATTATATGTTATTATTTGCACGGGTGATTGCCTATGAAAATTGTTGCTCTCTGTATGTTCATATTTTTTTATTGTACAGTTTTATATGCAAAAAATCAAAATATTACTTTTTTCACCGACCCTTCCTGTGAAACATGTCATAAGGTTGAAATAAAATTGAATGATCTGCGAAAAGACTATTCAATCAGCTATTCAAAACTATCGATCTATGATGATGGTGTGATGAACCGGCTTTTATCACTTGAAAAGAAATACAGCGTGACGATCTCGCAAGTTCCTGTTGTGGAGATCGAAGGGGTCGGTGTGATCCAGGGTGAGGTAATACTGACCGAACTTGAAAAAACATTACAAAGTAGCGCAGTTAACAATAATGACCGGTCGGGATTGTTATCTTCCGGGAAATTTACGCTAGTCACGGTGGCCATAGCAGGCTTACTTGACGGTATCAACCCCTGTGCCTTTGCGACGATCGTATTTTTGATATTATTTTTGTTTTCGATCAATAAATCCCGTCGTGAGATTCTTATTGTGACATTGTGTTTTTGTGTCGGAGTATTTCTTGCATATTGTGCATTGGGACTCGGGCTACGTGCAGTATTGACACAACTGTACAATGTCGCGCTTGTAAAAAACTATATCAATCTTGTTCTGGCTGTGATCCTTTTTGTGCTTTCGCTCTGGTCTTTTTATGATGCTTGGCTGTATAGGAAAAAAGGGATGATCACATTGCGCCTTCCTGAATCATGGAAGCAGTATATCAATACATTCATTATCAAACGCAGCAAGAGCGGTTCACTGTATGCCGGAAGCATTGTTACCGGTATGATCATATCGGTGATCGAGATAGCGTGTACAGGGCAGATATATATTCCGGTAATAAGTTATCTTATTAAGAATGGCGATATTCACGGTTATACATATCTATTTTTATACAATGTATTTTTTATTATTCCATTACTTGTAGTCGGAATTTTAGTTTATACCGGCATGAATAAAGACGGTGTGCGGCAACTTTTGTCCGGAAGTATCGGAAAATCAAAAATCGCGTTAGGGATACTGTTTTTTGTTTTGGCTTTCTTGTTGTTATAGTAATCATGAATACAGATACGAACATGTCACGTATTACATAAAATTTCGTCTATTGGATACATACTTCGAGAATGAGTGAAACTTTTTCATTACTGCCTTGTCTAAATAGTAACGGGTTGCAACACAGGTTTTATTCCTGCGTATTATGAGATATGAATAAGGAGGACCAACTGTATGCGTTATATTGTAATGTCTTGCTTGATCCTGCTAATTGCCATATCGTGTCAGAAAAAAGAAAAGCCACTTGTTCTCGGTGAAATTGTAGAGGTTTCTAAGGTCATCTTGGAAAAACCGTTTTTTATAACAGCGATCGCAAAGGGTGAGGATTTCATAGTATATATCGATCATAAAAAAATGGATCTTGTTGCAATGACCGATGACGGTAAAGTGTTTTGGACATACAACAAACAAGGGAAAGGTCCCGGAGAGTTTTCCCGATCAATGAATTTAGCCGGCTTCAAAAACAATACCTTGTATGTGCTGGATTCAATGCTTAAAAAAATCGTTCTTTTTACCTATGATGCTTCCCAAAAATCATTTACCTATGACGATGAAGTGGTCTTGAAGAGCGGCACCGTCATTGATGTTACTCTCATGGAAGACGGTGCTATTGCCGCTTCTGTCATGATGGGGAAAAGCGAACTCGTTCTGCTTTCTCCGACCGGAGAAATTCTGAAAGAACTTATTCCTACAAAAGAAGTTGATTTGCGGTCAATGTCTTCCGATGAGGTTCGCGCTTATTTTACGAATATAAAGACCATAAAATATTTTAATATGAAAGATATTATTCGCACCAATGATATGGATTGTAGCCTTGTTTTCGGTTCTTTTTCCGGTGATACGTACACCGAACTGAAGACCATAAAACCAAAATATTTACTTGCAGATGCAGAATCTGATATGGATGTTAAGTCCTCTAAGAACAACAAATCGATCATGATCAGCACGCTTGGATTCACCCTGGTTGATGTTGTTGACGGCTCATTGTTTGTGATTGCACCAAAACAAGGTGATCTTGAGAATTTGCATTGTGAAACGTATGATATAGCCGGAACGCATGTAGGAGAATATCTGTTCAGCAGAAAAACGGGGCAAAATCCTGCACGAATGTTTTTTGTCAATAAGAATACAGTTATGTATCAACGATATAAAGATGATAAAGCTGAAAAACCTGAAGTTGATGAATCAACGATCTATTTCGCTGAATTTCGGCCAAATAGTGGGAAAAATCAATAAAAGTGTGTTATAATGCTCAAACTGAAAGTGAGTAATGCATGAATTTGTCGGAATTGTCCATTAAACGCCCGCGTGCTTTTGTCATGATCTTCTTCATGATGATAATACTTGGCGCATATGCATTTATCCAGATACCGAAAGAAAAACTTCCCGATGTAAGTTATCCGAAGATCGTAGTAAATGTATTCTGGGGAACACAATCACCGGAAAATATCGTGCGCTTTGTAACCTCGATCATTGAAGAAGATATTTATACGGTCAAAGGTGTAAAGAAGATAACATCGAATACATTCCAAGGACGTGCCTATATCGAATTGGAATTAGAACGAGATGTTGATCTCAACTTCACGGTATTTCTTATCAATGAGCGCATCACATCATTGAAATCGCGTCTTCCGCAAGATATTTTACCTCCTACGGTCGAGCCGTATACTCCCGAAGATATCGGTGAGGCAACATTTTTTAGTTTTTATCTTTATGCAAAAAACCAGACCGAAGGAGTTTCATTTGACCCGTATTATCTGACGAAATTTGCGGAGAACACGTTGAAACGTGAGATCTCCGGTATACCCGGCGTTGCTGATGTTGTCGTTGAAGGTGGCGTATCAAAAGAACTGCGTATCACGTACCGAGCTGATGCCGTGGAGCAGTATAATGTTTCGTTTTATGATCTTATAACGCGGCTGAACAATTTGAATAAACGTCAGGTTGTGGGTCATATTGAAGATCAGGGGCGTCGCCGGTATGTAACATTCTCTAATGATGTTGATCCGTCACAGATCAAGAACTGGGATGTTGGTAATAAGATCAAACTTGGACAAGTGGCTGATGTTACGTTTGTCAACGAAGATCCGAGCCGTATCCATAAGGTCAACGGCCAACCAACCGTGTATATCGTGCTTGCAAAAAGCCGTTATGCGAATGCCTTGTCGGTTTCGCAGGCGGTTAAGAAGAAATTAGATGACTTGAAGGTTGAATATAAGAATGTCGATTATATCATTGCCGATGATGAAGGCAAAGATATTGTAAAAGATTACCGTCAATTAGCCGTACAGATCGGCGTGGCGATCCTGGCAATATTTGCTGTTTTGTATGCATTTATGAGGAATATCAGGTCCTCTCTCATTGTCATGATGTCTATTTTTCTTTCTGCATCGATAGCGATCAACTATTTGTTTTTTGCAGGAGAAACATTGAATATGTTTACCATGAGCGGATTAGCACTTGCGTTCGGCTTGCTTGTTGATAATGCCGTTGTAGAATATGAAAGTATCCATAAAATGTTCTACAGCGGCATGAGCATTAAAGATGCGATCATCAACACCTATAAAGAAATGTTCATGCCGATACTTGCTTCAACGCTTACGACGATCTGCGTGCTGTTACCATTCATATTTTTGCAGGAAGATTTGAAGATCTATTATATTCCTTTTGCTAAAACGATCTGTATCGCCTTATTGGTATCGATCGTCGTATCATTTACATTGATACCTATCGCTTTTATACGTTTTCATATTGAAGAGAGGAAACGTGTACGGTCAAGCACAGCGAAACTTGCATATGAAGGGTATATCAGAGCAGTATTCAAATACAGATTTTTTGTGATACCGATCATTTTGTTTATAATCGGATACAGCATATATGTGTTTATCGCTAAAGTGGACAGATCTGACTTCAGCTTTGGCGGGGGAGAATATGACCCGTGGATCACGTGTGTGTTCAGATCCGAACCTAATGTTCCGGATTATCGCTTGAAAGCGGAGGTTAACTTATTTGAAGGAATGATCGAGGGAAATGAAGCCGTTGATTATTACAGAACATTCATCGGCCCATACAGCGCCCGTATACTGATCTATTTCAAAGAGGCGTTTCAAGGAACCGCTGATGCTTATTCATTGCGTGAAAAATTGAAAATATACGGAGCCCGAAAATCACAGGTCAACGTAAATGTTTTCGGTATCGGACCGGATTTCGGAGGCGGATTTTTCGGAGGCACGCGATATTCATCAACGGTTTATTTGCAAGGATATAATTATGAAAAATTGCAGGATTTTGCAAGCAGACAGTTTAAGCCCGCGTTTGAACAATTCAGAGAGGTCAGCAATGTTAAATTAGGCGTAGACAGCAGCGACGCGATCAAGAAAGTGGTCGTGCAGTTTGACTCTGAAAAATTACGCACCTATAATCTTGAAGTGTATCCGGTAATGCGCAAGATCAGTATGCTTATTCGTGATATAATACAAAATGATGCTATCAAATATGGCAGCGATACGATCTCTTTTGCATTCAGGCTTGAAGAAAAAATGAGTTTGTATCAGTTACGAAATTTACATATTACACGCGGTATCAAGCTTGGTGACATAGCTTCCATTGAATTTGTTGAAACGAACCGAGTGATCGAGCGTGAGGATCAAAACTACCGTTATCCAGTATCCTATGAATATAACGGACAACAGGTCGATCAGAAGGATTTTGAAAAAAATCTCAACAAAACGATCATGTTCCCTCCCGGATTTTCTGTTGTTGAACAAGACCGGCGATTTTATTTCGGCGAGGAGATCGATTATACCCGTATCATTGCGTTACTTATAGTTGCAGTGGTCATTATTTATATGATCCTGGCATCGCTTTATGAGAATCTGGCTGAGCCGTTGATCATACTGCTAAGCTTACCGTTAGCCTTTGTCGGTGTTGTATGGCTCTATCACTTGTTTGATCTTACCTTTACTGTTCATGCGATCATGGGATCCATGTTGCTGGCGGGTATAGTGGTGAATAATGCCATTATCATGATCAATCATATCAATCATTTACGTGTTGAGAATGGATATTCCCGTATACGTGCAATTATTGTCGGTTCTTCTGACCGTGTTCGGCCGATCTTGATCACGTCACTTACGGCTATAGTAGGATTGTTACCGATCATCTTGATAAAGACCGAGGCAAATCAGACAGCAAGCGCAAGTATCTGGAAACATTTAAGTTATGCTACGGTTGGAGGTTTGACCACGGCGACCTTGTTTACGTTAACATTCATGCCGTTGTTCTATTTCTTGTTTACCAAGCGCTCCAAGGATGAGAATGTCTATCAGGGAAGCGGGATGCTGTTGTTTTTTAAGAACGGCGGCATTAAAAAGATTTTTTATTATGCGAAAAAGTATTATTTTGTATCAGTACGGTTTGTTCAAAACAAGTTACATCGGCGCAGGGAGGTATAATATGCGTTTATTGTTAATGATCCTGTTGTGCAGTTTTGCCGTTGGAGCGAACGCCATGACATTTACCGAGTTTACCCGTGAGGCGTTTAAAAAAAGTGATTTGAGGACTACCAACGAATTGAGAGAAAAATATGACTACTGGGATGAAATGAGCAAATTATCAGCAATCGTGCCACTTGTTGACGGTCTTATCAAACCGCAATATGTGTATGATAACACTAATCCCGAACTCTACGGAACGCTGAAATATTACGATTATAAAGCGCAAGTTTCTTTGACGCAAAGCTTGCCGAGTAATACCGATATATCGGCTTCTTTTGCCTATGATTATCTGGATTATAAGAATGTCGGCACAAGCCATCAGGGACTTTTGAACATCTCCGTCGAACAAACCTTATGGGGTGTGAATACCCCGTACCATCAATACCGTTTGTGGCGTAATGCGCATGCCGAACGGAATTTCTTAACTAAAACGTACCGGTTGGATCTTTTGAAAGAGTGTTACACCCTGTATGTGAATGTTTGCGCGGCAGAACAGGAATACAATCTTGCAAAAAGCCAATTTGATCGCTACCGTGATATTCATGAAGCGGCGCAGAACAAATATGCGATCGGCTTGATGAGCATCGTTGATTACAGCAGAATTAAAAAACGCTATAAGTTTGCCGAACTCGATATGAAGAACGCAGAACGGGACCGAGATGAAAAACGCCGTGTGGCTGAAGAATTTTTGAACGGGCCGCTCGGTGATGTTGATTTTTCGATCGCAAATATCAGTCCGGAGAAACTCGGCAATGAACCCGTTGATAAACGCGAAGAATTGACGCGGACACTTGATGAGGCGTATCGGTATTATCGTATCGGTGTTGCAAGCGATTCATTAAAACTTACCGGATTCTTTGATGTTCAGTATGCCGGTGCAGGTGAAGAAAACATGGATAATTTTGATTACAATAACTATGTTGTCGGCGTCAAATTATCGATACCCTTGGCTAATCTGATGAAGTTTTCTGGTGTAAAAAAAGAGAAGTTATCGTATCTTATTAAGAAAAATGAATACGCGCAGGAATTGGAATCGGTCAATAAAAAATTCATCGAAATGAAAAAGGACGTCGCTTATTATGCCGACAAGATCAAATTATATGAAGAGATCTTGCCTACCATGCGGGAAAATTATCGTTCAAGCTCCAATTTCTTTATCATGGGCGCGGTGACATTGCAAGAGATGATGACGATAGAAGATGAATATATCGCATTGGAACGTGAGTATCTTGCAGCGATTTTAGCATATAATACTTTGGCTATAGAAGTAAGCCGTTATACCGGTACGGCTTTGAACATTACGGAGGAATATCATGAATAAGTTGCGTTTGATCATTATCCTGGTTGTAGTTGTAGGGGTTCTTGCCGGCGTTATGGTTGTCTTTAAAAACAAAGCGCCGATCGATAAAGTATGGAAATTATTTAAAAAGAACAAAACCGAAGAAGTGACCGATTCAAGTAAAACTTTGGCGACACCTGTGCCGGTGAAGATCGGGAAATCGAAGGTCGGTGATCTCCCGATCTATATATCCTCTTCCGGAAAACTTGAGCCGATAAAAGTAAATGACTATTCTGCTGAAGTTGACGGAAACATATCATTGAAGGTACGTGAAGGCCAATATGTGCAAAAAGGCGTATTGCTTTTCACTATTGATAATCCGGGCTACGAGATAGCTTATGAAAAAGCTCTTCTTGATTATAAGAAAGCGTATATCGAGTATTTGGCAATTAAAGAAGATGCCATTCCGATGACCGAATTTAAAAATGAAAAGAAAGATTCGTTTACCGATGATGCAGAAGTTGCCGAAATACAGAAAAATGTACTTGAGGAAATGAAAAAAGGCAATGTTTCCAAGGAACGTATCAAATATCGTCTCGGCGACGAGGAATTACGTTTGAAACAAGCTCTTGCAAATTATAAAAAATGTAAGGTCTATGCGCCGTTCTCCGGTGTTGTGGGAAAGATCGAATCATCAGAGGGAGAGTATGTAAAATACGGAAAAACATTATTGACCCTTGCTGATATTTCCCGTCTTCGGATACGGTCAAAGATCCTCGTAAAAGATCTCAATGATATCAAGGAAGGTAGCAGTGCGCTTGTTTTTCCGGTTGTTACAAAAGAAAAATATCCGGGTAGGATATTTTCGGTTAACCCGCTTATCTATGACGACAACAGCACGTATGCGGTTGTTGAATTGGACAATGTCAAGGG
This sequence comes from uncultured bacterium, assembly GCA_964539615.1. Lineage (GTDB taxonomy): Bacteria > Macinerneyibacteriota > Macinerneyibacteria > Macinerneyibacteriales > CAYRFE01 > CAYRFE01. Next base: position 25,337 of record CAZIJP010000006.1, on the reverse strand, counting down.
GCAGTTGAAGCCCGGTTTGTTCTGTGATGTATTGCTGCAAACACGCGTTTTGAAAAATCAGATCCTTGTGCCCAAGTCGGCCCTTCTTGTGCGTGACGGAAAACCGCTTGTCTTCACTACAAAAAAGGTCGGTGAGCAACTTCTGGGATATTGGATGTATGTTACTCCGGGCGAAGAAAATTTTGAATACATCAGCATTAAAGAAGGTTTGGAAAAGGATAAAGAGATCATAATTGCCGGGCATTATACCCTTAATCATAAGGCACCGATAACGATCGATACCGATGTTACAAAGCAGGAGGGAGACATTAAATGAGCCTGCCTCGTTTTTCAGTCAATCGACCGGTCACGACTTTCATGCTCTATACGGGTATTATCATACTTGGTATTATCTCCTTAGGCATGTTGAAAGTTGAATTATTGCCGTCATTGGAAGTGCCGAAAATTGTTGTTGAGACCAAGGCGCCGAATATGCCGCCGGAAGAAGTTGACCAGACGGTTACGCAAAAGATAGAAAGTCAATTGAGCACATTACCTGATGTGAAACGTATTACATCCATTTCTACCGACAGTAAATCATTGATCACCGTTGAGTTTTATTGGGGTGTCAAAATGGAATATACCATGCTAAAAGCACGTGAAAAACTTGACGTTGTAAAAGATGATCTCGGTGATGCGGAAAAACCCAATATTTTATATTTTGATCCTGCGCAAGCTCCTATCATGGAAATAATGGTAGAGGGTACCGGCGATTTTTTATCAACAAGTAATTATTCGCTTGATTATTTGAAATATCGTATCGAACGTCTCGAAGGTGTTGCATTATGCGATGTTGCCGGTGCTGATGAAGAAGAGATAAGGATCATCGTTAAGAACCGTGATCTGATCGCATACGGCGTAGAACTTGACGAAGTTGCAAAAGTTCTCAGTCAAAATAACATCGTAAGTACGGCGGGCGAGATCGGCGACGAAAACTTCGCATACTCATTGTCGTTGGAAAAAAACCGATATTCAAGTGAAGATATCGGTAATCTTACGGTAAAAGGTACGATAAAATTGAAGGATGTTGCGACCATAGAACGTACGGTCAGGCAGCTTGAGGAAATTACTCGATTCAACGGACAGCGCGGAATCGGTTTGTTTGTCGTGAAATCATCCTCCGCCAATACAGTGAATGTTTGCCGTGAGGTTCGTAAGCTTGTAAAAGAGTTAAACAAAGAAAATCCGACTGTTAAATTGTCCGTTTTGTATGATGATTCTGATACTATAGTCAGTGCGATCTGGAATATTGCTTCTGCGGTATTCTGGGGAGGCTTGCTGTCGTTCTTGGTCTTGTATGTGTTCTTATATGATTTCAGAACTCCGTTCATTATCGGTCTTGCGATGCCGCTTGCAATGGTTGCAACCTTTGTTGGCATGTATTTTTTAGGAATCAGTTTTAATATTCTTTCTTTGGGAGGTTTGGCAATAGGGATAGGCTTATTGACCGATAACTCGATCGTTGTCATTGAAAATATCGATCGCTATCGTACGGAAGGAATGACACTTAAAGAAAGTATAATCAAAGGTACCGAAGAAATGGCGCCGTCAATCCTTGTCGGTACACTTACGACGATCGTTGTTTTCCTTCCGGTATTATATTTAAAGGGTGTTGTTGCGGTACTTTTCAAACAACAAGCGATCATTATTGCGTTGTCATTGTTGTCTTCGCTGACCATTTCATTAACCTTTATTCCTATGGTCATGTATGTTTTGAAGTTTGATCGTATCAATTCGTGGTTTGAGTCAAAGACGAAAAAGTTATTCAGTTATTTCAATATATTCCTGATCTATATATCGGAAAAATATGATATCATTATCAGATGGGTCATTCAGCATCGACAGAAAACCATAGGTTACGCCGCATTGTTATTATTTATATCGATCCTTATGGGATTGGGTATCAAGCGGGAGTTTGTGCCGCCCGTCAAGGATGATAAATTTTTCATGGAGTATAAATTAGGAACGGGTGCTACGATCGATGCCAATATCAAATATGTCCGTTTTGTTGAAAGTGTATTGGCAGAGAAGAAGGATACGTATCGGTATTATATTGCTAATATCGGGAAATCGTATTCAAATTCAATTACCGGCGTGAATACGGGATATTTTATGATCGCCACTAAGTCGATCGCCGATGTTGAACCGTTAAAACAATTTCTTACTGAAAAGCTTAAAGTGCTTGAGGCGGAAGTAAGTTTTTATTCTGCGGGCAGCGTGTATAATCAGTTTTTTGATTTTGGAGAATATGATGTGGATATTATGCTGGAAGGTGATGAGATTGCTCAATTGAACTCCTTGGCCGATCAGTTTATTCCGGAACTTGCTAAAAACGGAAAATATTTCCGGGATATGCGTAAAGACATGGAACTTGAGCGCGATATACTTGAATTGAAATTCAAAGAATATTTCATTGCTACTTCACCGGTTCCTTTGTATCAGGTTGTTGAAAAGATAAAAGAGGCAACCATCGGCATGAAAGCTACTACGGTATACGACGGATCACGTGAAATTGATGTGTGGGTAAAAAACAGTGATGTCATTCCTACTGAGGAAGAATTTCTCGAACGTATGATCATAGTAGGCGCTACATCATATAAGATACGTGATATCGTCGATCTGACACATATCAAAGTTCCTAATGAGTTGAAACGTGAAGATCAGCGTCGTAAAGTTTCTATTTTGTGCAATATTAAAGGTATATCGCTGGAAAAAGCGGTTTCGATGATACAGAAGTCCTTTAAAAATTTAAATCAGGATGGATCGGTAAAATTAAAAGTAGCCGGAAAGATTGAGAATATGCGGGAATCATTCTCCGGGTTGTGGTTTGCCTTTGCACTTGCACTTATTCTTGTGTATATGCTTATAGGTATGCAGTTCGAATCGTTCATACAGCCGTTGGTCATAATGATTGCAGTACCGCTGGCTGTTATCGGTTCGTTACTGTTACTGTTCCTAACGGGCACATCCCTGAATATCATGAGTCTCATGGGCATGGTCGTAGCAACAGGAATTGTTGTTAATAACAGTATTGTCGAGATCGATACCATCAATACGCTTCGTAGAGAGGGGCGCGCATTGAAAGATGCAGTATTTGAAGGTTGCGCTTTGCGTCTCCGGCCGATATTAATGACCTCGGTCACAACGATTCTCGGGTTGATACCGCTTGCTTTCAGTTTGGGAAAAGGTAGCGAGTTATCGCTCCCTCTCTCGATCACACTTATCGGAGGTCTGACGACATCGACATTTCTGACCTTGATCGTCCTTCCAGCCGTATACGTAAGCGTTATGCAGCGATTTGAAAAAGATATGTAATTTCTGTTACGTACTCCACGAACCCCTGTTTGAAGAATGAAATTCAGACGGGGGTTTTTTTATTGTTTCGGATATAATTCACTAATGGTATGGTTGTCTTTTATAAATAAGTTGAAAGCCGAGCGTTGTTCGTCTATAATAAATCCATGAAAAGTACTAGCCTCATATTATTCTGTGTCGTTATGGCATTATTTATGCTTACGTCACTTTCATGTAAAAAAAATAGTGATGATGTGCAAAAAAAAGTAACGTTAGGCAAGGTATTTCGTAAAGGCATGACAATGACCGTTACAACTAACGGTAAGAAAGACTATACTATCAATGCGGATGCGTTGATCATCAAAGATACCGATGATACATTTGTTCACGGAGAGAAGGTTAAGGTCGAATTTTTTAATCCGGACGGTTATAGTGAAAATACGGTGACCGCCGATACAGGTAAATTTGATATACGTACGAAAAATGTAATTCTTATTGGAAATGTTATTTTAACCAATATCAAGGAAAACACAATTCTTCATGCTGCCGAATTACAGTATGATGCCGTTAAAAAGACGATCATCAGCAATAAACCAGTTCAGCTCGAACAAAACGGGAGCGTTTTAACCGGAGATAGCTTGGAAACAGATCTGACAATGAAAGAGATCAGATTAACTGAGACCCACGGAAAGAAATAATATGAAAATGGTCATTGCGTTTATTATTGTAACGGCATTTTCTTTGTACTCGCTACAGGCATATGATTTGACGGGAAATTGGGAACTTGTTCAGGCAAAAGAAACTCGAGCGCGTCTGAATAAGGAAGGCTCTGTTGTGTATCTTTCGGGTGATGTAATAATTAAACATGATTCTGATGAATATCGCTCCGATTCTGTTGTTTTTTATGAAAAGGCCGAAAAAGTTATCTTGAGCGGTCATGTTGATGTCAGAAGAAATGATGCGCGGGTTAAAGCTGATACATGTGAATTCATGGGCACTAGTAACATAGCTGTTTTCAAAGGCAATGTCGTAATAACCAGAAGCTCGTCAACGATAACCGGCGATCGTGCGGTCATTAAAACCACTACTGCCGATATTGAAGTTACCGGGGATGTGAATTTTACGCAACAGCAATATACCGGTTTTGCTGATTATTTTTACTATAATGATGAATTACAGACCATATTCATGGATGGGATTCCTTATATTGTTTTTGATGGAAATTATGCCGGAGGAGGTCTGATGACCATTTCTCTGAATGACAAATCAGAAATTCAAAAGGCACATATCGAATATCATACAGATCTGTATTGGGTGAAAAACGGAAAGGAAATGACCGTTCACAGTGCTGTCATGGATATATTTTTTACGGAAAAAAATGAACCTTCATATGCTTTGCTAGAGAATGATGTGACCGTTTTGTTAGAAGAAAAGGGCTATTTCCATACAATGAACGGTGACCACATGCGTGCTGAATTTGGTGAAAAAACAGTGAAAACCGTTTTTTTAGACGGCAAGGTACGAGGCAGCAGACAAATGAAAGAAAATGAGTCACAATGAAAGAACAAAGACGTTTACATGCTCATAATTTGCGTAAGATCTATGAGAAAAGACCTGTCGTTTCTGATGTATCAGTAGAGATTCGTTCCGGTGAAGTAGTGGGTTTTCTCGGTCCCAACGGTGCCGGAAAGACCACCTCTTTTTACATGATCGTTGGGATAATAAAACCGGATGACGGTCATGTGTTCATTGATGATGACGAGATCACCCATGAGGCGATGTATATGCGTTGTCGCAAGGGATTAAGTTATCTTCCACAAGAACCGTCAATATTTAGAGATATGACTGTGGAGGAAAACCTTACCGCTGTTCTCGAGACAGTTTACACGGATCGAAAAATCATCGAAAAAGAGTGTTTACGACTTCTTGAATTATTTAAAGTTGTTCATATCCGTAAAAACAAAGGATACATGTTGTCTGGCGGAGAGCGGCGTAGGGTGGAGATCGCCCGTGCATTGATCACCAATCCGGCATTTGTCCTTTTGGATGAACCGTTCGCCGGTATTGATCCGATAGCAGTCGGCGATATCCAAGATCTGATACATGACTTGAAAGCTATGGGATTCGGAATACTGATCACCGATCATAATGTACGTGAAACACTGATGATCACCGATCGATCATATATCATGAGCGAAGGCCGGATCCTCGTTAGCGGTACTCCCGCCGAATTAATAGAAAATGAGATAGCTAAAAAAGTATACCTCGGAGAGAAATTCCATTTGTAATCATGAAAAATGAATTGTCGTTGCGCCAGTCTCTTCAGCAAAAACTGACGCTCAAACAAAAGCTTGGTTTAGAACTGCTCGTGAAAAATGAGCTTCAACTTGAGGAATATCTCAAGCAGGAAATGAACGTTAATCCTCTCTTGGAACCTCAGCAAGAACAAACTGAAGCTTTGCCTGAAGAGCATGAAGAGTTTAACGGGTTTGATGAGAATTGGAGCATGCATTACAACAGTCATACGACAATTCAAAAGGATCACGATACCCATGATTTTCTTATTCAACAATATACCGGTGAACACGATTGGCGAAAGACGTTACATGAAGAAATATCACTGTCGAATATACCTGACTTTGAGAAAGAAATACTCTATGCAATTCTGGAGCAGATAAATGATGAGGGTTTTCTCGAACAAGCAGATGAGATCCTTAAAAATTACAATTTGTCTGAAGAAGCGTTCGAACGGTTACGTACTGAATTCATCATATTGGCACCTGCCGGTGTCGGAGCTTATGATGAAATTGAATCATATAAGATTCAACTCAGGGCAAAGGGTGTGGATGATGAAGAAATTATTCGCATGATAGATATATACGCCAAGTTTATAAAAGATGGCAATTGGGATATCATATTCCAAAAAGAGGAGTTTGATTCAAATCGTGCAATTCAATTGCGTCATTTGTTCGCAACTTTAGCGAAACATCCCGGTTATGTGGAAGAGGCGGCCGTCCATTATATCATTCCCGATATTACCGTCCGCAAAAAAACTGAAGGGGATTATCAGATCGACCTGAATGAAAAATATGACGCCTTATTTACATTAAATACCTATTATGTTTCTATGCTTGAGAATAAATCTGTTACGAAAAATGACAGGTCGTTTCTCATGACCTATTATAATCGTTATAAGACAATGCGCGAAGCATTGGAAAAGCGAAGAACCACATTGATTCGGCTTGCCCAATACCTCATTGATTTTCAACGTGATTTTTTCGATTACGGCCCCAAATGGATCAAACCGCTGACTCGAAATAAAGTGGCCGAAGAGCTTGGATTTAATGCATCAACGATCGTGCGGGCTGTTCAAAATAAATACTTGCAGACCGAGTATGGTATATTTCCGCTTGCCGCATTCTTTGCGCAATCTGTTTCAACGAAGAAAACCGATTCTTTGCATTCCGAGTCGCAAAAAAATGTTTCTCGCCTCAGTGTGCTTGAGGCCTTACAAGATATCATTGCAAAAGAAGATAAACATGATCCGCTGACAGATGAAGATATTATGGATAAATTGGCAAAAGCCGGTTATACAATCAGCAGACGAGCAGTTAATAAGTATCGCGGGATATTGAAGATCCCGCCTCGGAAGGAGAGGCGCATATGAAAGATGTCGTAATTATTGGCGGAGGGCCGGGCGGTTACGTAGCCGCCATTCGTGGGGCACAACTTGGGTTAGACGTGGCTGTGATTGAAAAACAGTCACTTGGTGGAACATGTTTAAATGTCGGTTGTATACCTACGAAAACTTATGTAGCAATGACTGAAGTTCTTAAAAATATAAAACGAGCCGATGAATTCGGTATCCGTGTATCCGGATTTTCTTGCGATCTCCCGGCAATGATCACTCGTAAAAATGAAGTGGTCCAAAAACTTGTCGGAGGTATTGAATATATATTTAAAAAAAGAAACATCGCTTTATACCGCGGTATCGGATCGATCGTTGACAAAAACACTGTTGAAGTGAATGGCGAAAAGATCGAAACGAAAAATATCATAATCGCTACAGGTTCTGAGCCCTTGATCCCGGCGATGTTTGCTGTTGATGGTTTTACGTTGGACAGCACGGCCATTCTTGATATGGATACAGTACCGACGCATCTTGTTGTGGTAGGCGGAGGTGTGATCGGTGTTGAATTTGCCTGTATTTGGGCTCAGCTCGGAGCAAAGGTCACGATCGTAGAGATGCAGAAGAATCTTCTGCCGATGGTTGATAAACGGTTGTCCGCTCGTTTAAAATCGGTATTGAAAAAAATGAACATAGATATATTGACCGATAAAAAGGTTGAAAAAGTTGAGCAGGGGAAATTGACGCTTAATGACGGCACGATAATCTCTGCCGACAAAATGCTTGTTGCGATCGGTCGAAAACCGGTGTATCAAGGAATTGAATGTGAAAAACTTGGTATTGAAAAAGAGGGTCAATTCATTAAGGTCGATGCGCATATGAGAACGTCTGTACCATCGATCTATGCGATAGGCGATATAGTGCCGAGTGCGCAGTTAGCGCATGTTGCCTCCCGCGAAGGCATTGTTGCGATCGAGCATATAGCTGGACATTCTGCACATATCAATTATGATGCGATCCCTTGGGCTATTTTTACAAGCCCGGAAATTGCTGTTGTCGGCAAATCGCCTGAACAAGTAGAAAATGCCAAGGTCGGACAATTTCCATTCGCTGCAAACGGAAAAGCTTTAGGCATGGGTGAAGATGAAGGATATGTAAAGATCATTGCTACTGCAGAAAATGTTGTAGTTGGGATGGAAATCTTCGGACCGCATGCGTCCGATATGATCCATGAAGGAGCAATCGCGATCGAACAAAAAATGACCCTTGAGCAGCTTGCCGATGTCGTGCATGCTCATCCTACGCTCAGTGAAGTTGTTGTTGAATCAGCAGAAAATGCTCTCGGAAGGGCAATTCACGGTGTATAAAAATAAAAAATACCCGCAATGGTTTTTAGATCTTCTTAAGACAAAGCGCGGTATACACGCTGTTCATTCACATATCGGCGATTTAAAATTACATACGGTTTGTCAGGAAGCCCGATGCCCTAACCGCGGCGAATGTTATTCATCAGGCACAGCAACTTTTCTCATACTAGGAAATGTATGCACGCGTAATTGTAAATTTTGCGCCATTGAGAAAGGTGACCCGACGGGAGAAGACCCGCAAGAACCCGAGCGTGTTCTTGAAGCTGTCAAACGGATGAAGCTTCGTTATGTTGTGATCACATCAGTTACCAGGGACGATCTTTCTGACGGCGGTGCCGGAATATTTGCGAAAACTATTGCACTCATTAGGGAATTTGATTATACTATAAAAATGGAGGTGCTGACTCCGGATTTCAAAGGAAGCAGGGATGCAGTGAAAATCATCATTGACGCAAAGCCGGATGTGTTCAATCACAATGTGGAGACGGTACCGCGGTTATACCCGTTGGTTCGTCCTATGGCTGATTATCAACAATCTCTAGATGTGCTTGCCTCAGCACGATCTTTTAATCCTGAAGGTATCACTAAAAGCGGCATTATGGTTGGCTTAGGCGAACATGAGGATGAAGTTGTCGGTGTCCTGGGAGATCTTGCAAAAAACGGATGTTCCATTGTCACGATCGGTCAGTATATCCAACCTACAGATAGCCATATCGCTGTTGTTGAATTTATTCACCCCGATGTGTATGAGCGGTATAAAAAAGCCGGAGAAAAACTTGGTTTGACCGTTGTGGCCGGACCGTTGGTGCGGAGTTCTTATTTCGCGCATGACGCGTATAGCTCGATAAAATGAAAGGAGATGTTTATGAACATGAAAATCAATGTTACCGGGAAGAACATGAAGATCACGGATTCCCTGAAAGACTACATCAAGGAGAAACTCGGGAAACTGGAAAATCATTTTGAAACTGCTATCATGTCAGCACATGTTACTTGTATAGTAGAGAAGGACCGTCATATTGTGGATATCAATATTCAAACCACTGCGACGACCGTGCACGTCACGGAAGAGAGCGATGATCTCTATAAATCGGTAGATAATGCATTGGATACAGTAATGCGTAAGGTGCGCAAACTAAAAGAAAAAATGGTTTCACGTAAAAAGCAAAGTAAAAGTACAGGCGAGAATTTTGCCGTTCAAGAATATGAGCCTCATACAGTCATCGAAACTGAAGAGGGATATCACATAGCTGTCATCGACCGATATGTGAAAAAACCGATGACACCGGAAGAGGCCGCAATGCAGTTGGATATGCTCAGCAATGATTTTTTGGTGTTTTATAATGAGTTAAATCAAAGAATTAATGTTATTTTTAAACGGAGGGACGGTAATTTCGGTTTAATCGATCCGAAATTCTGATATGAACAAACGTGTTGTCCGTGTCCGTGATCTACTGATGCTTTTGTCGGAAAATCACTTGGATGTGGAGTATAAAGGGGAGGACGGATGGTTGGATAAACAGCTGTCTTTCCCTGATATTCATTCGCCGAGCGTTGCGTTAGCGGGATTTTGGGATCATTTTCCCCGCAAGGCTATTTTGTTTTTTTCTAAGCAGGAATTAGCATATCTTCATTCGATCCCAGGTATAAAGCGGGAAGAGATATTTTCAAAGTTGATCGATCATGAACTTGAAGCGGTGTTTTTAGAACGGTATACAGAAAGCGGCCAAGAGCTTGAGTCTTTTTGCCGCAGTAAATCCATACCGGTATTTATATGCCAATTATCATATTTGGATATTTTCCGCTCTTTCGTTGATCTTCTTGATCTGTTATTTGCTGAAGAGACAACCGTGCACGGCGTGCACATGGATCTTGCAGAAATGGGAGTATTGATAATCGGAAAAAGCGGGGTAGGAAAAAGCGAATGCGCACTTGAATTGATTCGCAGGGGGTATCGTTTAGTTGCCGATGATGTTGTCTATGTGAAAAAAAAGAATAAAGAATTGTATGGGTTTTCTTCATCATTCATGCGGCATTATCTGGAGATTCGAGGCGTCGGTATCATCAACATCAAGGATTTTTTTGGATTAAGTGCTGTCAGTGAGCATAAACGAATTGATATGGTGGTAAATTTAGTCATGTTTGACAAAAATCGCCATGTTGAACGGCTCGGGCTTGATCGGGAACAATATCGCATTCTCGGAGTAGAGGTCCCGATGTATACAATTCCGATAACATCCGGGAAAAATATTTGTACGATTATTGAAGTTGTGGCAAAAAATGAATTTGCAAAAAAACTCGGTTACGATGCGCCGATGAAAATAACGACACAATTAATGACCAAGATAAAAGAAAAAGCGAAGCGAAATGATAAAGAGTAATGATATTTTAAAAGATACGCTCAAAAGCGTTCATGTTTCCGATATATGTTGTATCGGAACCGTTCTTAGCATTGCATTTCGTTTCTATGGCTTGCTACATCGCCGAGACGGGAAATATTTTTTAGAATTTAAACATGATGATGCCGGTATCATACGACGGATCATCGATTTGTACGGGAAATTCGCCGGCAGCATGATCGAGCGGGAGATCGTTTATAATGAGTCCAAGTATTGGGTGAGTTTTACTGCAGAGCGCTCGTTGCTTTCAGAACTCAACATCTTAGCGGATGATGGGACCTGGTTACCAGAGCTTGAGATCAATACACCATGTTGCAGACGCTCGGCATTACAGGAAATTGTGTTATATAAAGGATATTTGCTTGCTTTTAAAGAAGCGTATCAATTAGAGATCCGTATTAAAGATGATCTGTATATCCTGACAAAATCGTTGTTGGAACAAGCCGGGATAAAATTTTATGAATATGAACGCAGGATAATTCTAAAAGGAGCATGTCATTTACAAGAGCTGTTCACATATCTTCAATGTCCTGCCATGAATCAGACATTGGCAGAACAAGCGCTCTATAATGAAAATAAAAATAAAACGGTGCTTTTGACCAATTATTCGATGGCCAATGTAAGCCGTCAGGTTGACAGTTACGAGCACTATAAAGATATAATCGAAGCGATAGACGAAAAGATCGGGTTGGAGAATCTGCCCGATACTTTACGTGATGCCGCGTTTGTCAGATTGGAAAACCCGTCGTTATCTTTTGAAGAGATGGGACAGTTGTTCTCTACGCCAATATCAAAAGGCGGCGTATCAAGCAGAATGAAAAAACTGGAGCGTTTGTATCAGACCTTAGGCGGTAAAACATGAATTACGGATTGATCGTTACGCATGGTAAAATGGGTAAGGCGATGAAAGAAACGTTGGAATTGATAGTCGGACCGGTTGATTGTATTGAAGCGTTATCTTTCGGTCAATGCGATGGTATCGATGAATTGCAACGATCGGTCAGGAAATTTATCGAAGACCGTCCCGATGATCGAATATTTTTATTTACAGATATTTTGGGTGGCAGTTGTGCAAACATATCGTTACGGTTTCTTGAAGAAGAGCGGGTTTATTTATTTACCGGGATCAATTTGCCGGTTTTAATAGTATTTTATACCATGCGGAAAAGCGATCCGGAAACCTTATGTGAGATGCTTGTTCCCCAGGGGCGGGATGCTATCGTTGATCTGAAAAAATGGGCAGAGCAAAGGAAAAAACGATGATAGTACTTGCGCGAGTTGATGATAGATTGGTACACGGCCAAGTTGCCGTTGGTTGGAAAAATGCACTAGATGCGAATCATTTGGCCGTTATTGACGATCATATTGCATCGGATATGTTTGAAAGAAGTCTCCTCGAAATGAGCGTGCCTTATGAGTTGGAATTATCAATATTTTCCACAGAAGATGCTATTCGGGAGTTGCCAAAGTTTGTGCATGATCCCGGATTGCGCAGTATAATTCTTGTTAAGAATCCGCAAATATTTATCCCTTTATTGGAAAGCGGCATCGATCTTACCGAAGTAAATATTGGCGGTATGCGATTTGCAAAAGGGAAGGAACAGATAACAAAAGCTGTTTTTCTTAATGCAGAGGAGCGGGAAACGGTAAAACAATTGTCGGCACGAGGAATTATTATAGATTGGCGTATTGTGCCTACCGATAAACGAGGAGATTATTTAACCCAATTATGAATGACTTTATTATTTCCGTCACATTATCGTCGTTTTTTTTACTTGATAGTACGTATGTAGGGCAATTCTTACTATCACAACCGGTAATTATGATCCCGATATTGTCCTGTTTTACCCGTGATACCGCGACAGCGCTGAAAACAGCTGTGAATTTAGAACTGGTGTATCTGGGCAGACTTGCCGTAGGTGCATCAATACCTCCGTTTGCCGGGTTTGGAGCAGCTGTATTTTGGTCATCGTATCTCTTATTAAAAGAGCCATCAGTGACGGCATTGGTTATTTTATTTTTTTTAGCAATGGGAGCAGCATATTGGGGGCGAACGCTTGAAATTGCTATACGAAAAATGAATGAACCGATAACGCGCTGGAGCTTTTATTCTTATGCCAAAACGGGGAACAGGCTGTGTTATTATCGGGGAGGAGCACTATCATTACTGGCCACCTTTCTTTTATATGGAATAAATATAACCGGTTTGAGTTTCGCCGCTTCACAGATAACCACGGGAATACTCATTCTTATACCGGATGTCATGGCTAAGTATTCTACGGCATTGGAGTTTTTCTGGAATACATTGCCAATTATTGCGGTGTTATTTCTCCTTGATCGCTTTATGGAGAAAGGCCGGAGCCGATTCTTTTATTACGGAGCTTTAGGCGGATTACTCGGGGGGATCATGTCATGGATTTTATAGGAGTTTTTTTTCGATTACTTTTCATACAGGTCGGATGGAACTACAATTCATTGATGTCTTACGGTTTTTTTCTGGCAGTGGCATCAAATTTAGAAAAGCTGTACGGCAAAGCTGGCATGCGATCGGTAATACTACGCTATAATTCATATTTCAGTACTCATCCGTATATGGCTCCTTTTATTGCCGGAGCAGCATTGAAGTATGAAGAGGAGACCGCAGCGGGCGATGGGCGTTCAATATCAGTTGAACGATTACGGATGATCATGATGGCTCCTTTGGCTGCATTAGGAGACAGTTTTTTCTGGGCTGCAGTAAAACCTGCAGCAATTATGCTGACAGTGATGTGGTTGTATATTGCCGGTACGCCCAAAACAGCATTACTCGGGATCGCCGGTCTTTTTGTGTTATATAATACTATACAAATATCGATCCGCTATATCGGTTTAAAGATTGGTTACCGAGAAGGTAAAAGTTTCATACTGACTTTAAAAAAATTGGAAATGCAAAAAATCGTAGATATTATTCAAAAATCGGCTATACTTTTTATCGGAGCATTCTGGGGGTATGCGCTGGTGTCACTGATCAAAGGATCAGCGTTAATCCCGGCGGATGAGGGGAGGAGATCGGTGCTTTGGGTAGTGATCATGTCCATGCTCGCGATCTATGTTGTCAAAAAGATCCCTAATATTGTTATTGTTGCATTGTTTTTACTTATATTAATGATCGGGAGTGTATTATGATTGAAAAGCAGATCGAAATAATCAACAAACTTGGGCTTCATGCACGCGCTGCAGCACTTCTTGTACAAAAGGCCTCATCCTATGATTCCGAAGTTTTTGTGGAGTTTAACGGGCAGGAAGTAAATGCTAAAAGTATACTCGGCGTGATGATGTTGGCTGTTGGCAAAGGTGATGTTTTGCAGTTGAAAGTTGAAGGCAATGATGAAATTGAGGCATTTGAAGCGATCAGTCATTTGATCAACGATAAATTTGGTGAAGGAGAATAATTGAAAACGTTCCTAGGCATATCGGCATCGAGCGGTATTGCTATCGGTAAGGTAGTCCTGCTTAAAGGCACGGGCATTACCGTTCAGCGAGTTGAGGTGCATGATGATGAATTGGAACGGCAGATACTTTCCTTTGAGAAAGCTATCGAAAAGACCCGTCAGGAATTAACACTCTTAAAAAACAAGGTTAAAAATACCATCGGTATCGAAGAATCAGCTATCTTTGATGCACACATATTGCTTTTAAATGACCCGAATCTCATTGATAAATCACTGAAAAAAGCAAAAACGGAGCATGTTTCAGTCGACTTTGCATTCAACGAAGTACTCAACGGGCTTATTGCTGTTTTTGAAGGCATGGACGATGTGTATTTGCGTGAACGGGCGAACGATCTTCTTGATGTCGGTAGACGAATCCTTAAAAATTACCTTGGTGTTCAGACGATGCCGGTCATAGATAAAGAACATGATGTGATACTTGTCGCCCATTCCATAGCACCCTCCGACATGGCAGAACTCGACCGTGCAATGATAAAAGGTATAGTCACCGAAGTTGGCGGGACCACGTCACATGTTGCCATAATGGCTCGTTCAATCGATATTCCTGCGATCGTTGGTGCGGAAGGTATCATTGCGGCATTAACAGCAGAATCAATCATTATTATTGATGCGCACAATGGATCGATCATTGTGAATCCTGATGAGGACACTATACATCGTTATAAAGAAAAACGTGCACATTACATCAATTATATGAAAAGCCTGGAACGGCTTCGGACAGAAGAAGCAGTTACGCGCGACGGTAAACGTATTCGCTTGGAAATGAATATGGAATTGGTCAAAGAAGCAGATATTGTCAATCAATACGGCGCTGACGGAGTAGGTCTGTTCCGTACCGAGTATTTATTCATGCGTGAAACTCTACCAAGTGAAGATGAACAATACGAATTATATAAATACGTTTCCAATCTTGTATATCCTCGGGAAGTCGTGATACGTACGGCTGATATCGGAGGGGATAAATTCATATCTCATTTTCAATTGCCAAAAGAAATGAATCCATTTTTAGGGGTGCGCGGGATCAGATTGTGTTTGGAATTCAAGGATTTTTTCAAAACGCAATTGAGAGCCATATTGCGGGCGTCAAAATTAAAAAATCTAAAAATCATGTTTCCGATGATCAGCAGCATCACAGAGCTTCGCCAGGCTAAAGCCGTTGTCGAAGAAGCGAAGGATGAGTTGCGTGACCGTGGGGTGGCTTTTGATGAAACGATTGCGATCGGGATTATGATGGAAGTGCCTTCTGCCGCGATCATCTCGGATCTATTGGCGAAGGAATGCGATTTTTTCAGCATCGGTACAAATGATTTGATCCAATATACACTGGCTGTTGACCGTGTGAATGAACGCGTTTCATATCTTTATAATCCTTTCAATCCGGCAATATTGCGTTTGTTGAAAATGATCATCAACAATGCGCATAACCGTAAAATTGATGTGACCATGTGCGGAGAAATGGCTGGTAAACCCGAATTTACCATGATGCTGATCGGATTTGATCTTGACTGTTTTTCTGTCGCACCGGGGCGATTATTGGAAATTAAAAAAATAATTCGCGAATCAGAATATTCTAAATGTAAAGAGTTGGTGGCTAAAAGTATACATTATGAAGACGAAAGCTCCATTGAAGATTATTTCATGACCTATAACAGGGAGGTGTTGTCGTCCATATTGTATAATTACTCACAGGAGGGGGATGCCTAATGGATGATATCACGATAGCTCGATCAATTAAAATACGTCCAATATCTGAGATCGCACAAAAAATCGGAATTTCCGAAGAACTCATAGAACATTACGGGAATTATAAAGCAAAGGTCAGTTTAAAAGCTCTGGAAGGCAAACAACCTTCCGGAAATTTGATCCTTGTCTCAGCGCTTACACCGACCTTTGCCGGCGAAGGTAAGACGACCGTTACAATCGGATTGGCGCAGGGATTGGCAAAAATTGGAAAAAGAACGGCTATTGCACTTCGTGAGCCATCGCTTGGCCCGGTCATGGGCGTTAAGGGCGGCGCCACCGGAGGAGGCTATTCTCAGGTTCTTCCTATGGAAGATATCAATCTCCATTTTACCGGTGATTTGCATGCCGTGACAACCGCTCACAATCTGATCGCTGCTGTAATTGATAATACGCTGCATCACAGGTCATTGCCTTTAGACCCGCGGCGTGTGGTCTGGCCGCGAGTTATGGACATGAACGACAGAGCATTGCGTCGCATGATCATTGGATTAGGTGGACCGGCAAGCAGTTTTCCGCGCGAGAGTGGTTTTGACATCACGGCAGCATCTGAGGTCATGGCCACGTTGTGCTTGTCCGAATCGTATGCCGATCTAAAAAAACGTATCGGCAGGATATTGATAGGATACGATTATGACCGTAATCCGGTCACCGTCAATGATCTGAAAATTGCTGGAGCTGTTGCAGCATTATTGAAAGATGCAATGAAACCGAATTTGGTGCAAAGCATCGAAGGCGTGCCGGCATTTATTCACGGAGGACCGTTCGCAAATATTGCGCAAGGCACCAACAGCGTGCTTGCGACAAAAATGGCATTATCGTATGCGGATTATGCCGTGACAGAAGCCGGTTTCGGACTTGATCTTGGCGGCGAGAAATTCTTTGATATCAAATGCCGATATGCAGGATTACAACCGAAAGCGTTGGTATTGGTCGCTACGATCCGTGCGTTGAAAATGCATGGCGGTGTGGCAAAAGATAAGCTTTCCGAGCCGAATCCACAAGCAGTAGCCAAAGGCTTGGTCAATCTTGAAAAGCACATTGAGAATGCCGTTAAATTCGGTATGCATCCGATCATTGCCGTGAATCGATTTGAACATGATACCGATGACGAGATCGTTGCCGTTAAGCATTGTTGTGTTGCACAAAAATACGGTATCTATGTTGCGGAAGTATGGAAGAAGGGCGGAGAAGGTGCCATTGAATTGGCGCAGGCTGTAGTGGAATCTATTGATAAAAAACAATCATCGATAAAGTTTTTGTATGAATTGAATGATCCGGTTGAAGCGAAGATCGAAAAGATCGCAAGCGAGATCTACGGCTCCGGCCGTGTTCTGTTCACAAAAAGCGCACGCAATGATATTCGTCAGATCGTAAAGAACGGCTATGATAATTTGGCTGTCTGTATGGCAAAGACACAGTATTCTCTTTCTGATGATCCGAAATTATTAGGTCGTCCTTCAGGATTTGAAATGGAAATATCAGATGTTATGGTCAATGCCGGTCCGGGCTTTCTCGTCGTTATAAGCGGTGATATCATGCGAATGCCGGGTTTACCGGAAATGCCTGCAGCTGAAAAGATCGATATCGATGATGACGGCAATATCTTTGGATTGTTTTGATTGTGAGGTTCAGCCCGGAACTGATTTTTTTGAACTATTTATGATTGATATGAGAAGGTGGATTCCATGGTGCTCTAGAAAAATGTAGTATTTAATGTTGAATACCCGGCCGAATCAAAACCGAGGAGAACGATATTAGCCCTTGTAGTTTTTTAAATTCGGCAGTATGCTTAGAAATGTGGTATTAAGGAGGAGATTATGGAAATAATTCTACGCTATCTGTGTATTTTGGCAGTTGCGCTTACGGTATTTTCGTGTAATAAGATCACTGAGACCGAAACTACCGCTTTGTTACCCGACACAGCCCTGACAGCTATCACAGCTGCGCAATCCGTTATCGTGACTGATATCAATGCATCTACACAGACCGGATCAAATAAAACGATTGGCGAAGGATATCTTCTGCCGGTATTTGAAAGCTTGAAACGATATTTTGAAATGTTGCTCGATATACGCCGCGGATATTTTCTCAATGAGAATCTCGATGACGGAATGATCACAAAAAATTTTACATATGATTTGATCCGTTATGATGATGATGGTAATGCATTGACAACGATCACGGTAAGCGGAACCGTAACGGCGGAAAAGGTCGGAGAGATATATTACTATTCGATAACCCTTACCTCTGCCTCTCCCGCATATTATTTTAAAAAGGATATCGTTTTTGATTATGCAAATCAAAAATGTAAGATCACCGTTGTTGACGGTGTTAGTTTGGCTGCTGCAACAAGTCGGGCAAAGATCCAATTGGTTTTGGAAACGATCGACTCTGCTACCTATCTTTTTGTGCTTGATGTTCATAAAAATTTCACCGATGACGACATACGCCGTAATGTGATGCGTGTATCCATGAATGGTACAAATCCTGTTAATCTTTTTGCGTTGCATAAAACCGGGTTAACTTCTTTTGAGTTCTTGGATGATATTTATGATTCGCCTCCATCAGACAATACATGGCCGTCTGATGCTTCATGGTCTTGGAATGTGAAGATCGATTGGACATTCGGCACCGGTGGAACGATTTATTATGGCGGGCCCGGCGGTTCATCAATTGTTTTTACACCGTAGAAAACAGGTTCAATTCAATTTTTGTAAAGGGCAGCGTTAGCTGTCCTTTTTTTTAGTATTAAAGTACTTGACATTGCTTTGATGTCCAAGTAATATTTTCTCATGCAGCACGATAACAGCATATATTTGATCGGAAGGATTCACGAGCGTGTGCATGATTATTTAATGCAGGAATTGAAAAAAAACGGAATTAATGATTTCTATCCGTCACATGGAGATATTATATCGGTGTTATATGCAAATGGTGATATGCATATGACCGAGCTTGCTCACCGAATTCGAAGAGATCGCTCTACTGTTACCACATTAGTTAAAAAAATGGTAAAAGAAGGCTATGTAACCACTTGTGAAGATGAAGCTGATCGCCGATTTACCATTGTTTCATTGACTGAGAAAGGACGGTTACTCAAGCCGTTGTTTTTAAAAATATCAGAAGAAATGATTTCTAAAGAATATAATGGGATCAGTAGAGATGAACAGGAAGTGTTTCGTGTGTTATTGAGAAAAGTATTTGATAATTTCGAAAGTTAATTTTTTTTCGAAATATACTTTGACGTCCAAGTGATGGCTGTTACATAGTGCACGTAATGAAAGGGGAACATATGAGTACAAGTGAGAACAATGAGATAACATGTTTATCGGATGACATGTTTAGATTCAGCACGATGTCGGTTGAACATTTTCAGGAACTGCAAACGTTTATCGATAACCTCTATGAACAAAACAGGATCACCAATGATGAGATAGTGCGTAGTTATATTTCGGATGCGAAATATGCAATACCAGAAAATTTTCCTGAGGCGCGTTCAATACTTCTTATAGCTGTGAATACACCGCCTGCTTCGATTTCTGTTATACATGACGGAAAAAGAACTGAGATAATACTTCCACCGCAGTATTATGCAAGCGGGGTTACACGAGAACAATTGGATGCAACGGTACGTCAAAAGATCATAAAAAATGAGTCTGCGCGTATTGAGAAAGCTTTTGGGATGTTGATCAAACAGATCGCCGTTCGAAGCGGATTAGGTGTGTACGGAAGGAATAATTTGGTGTATGTCGACGGATTCGGAACGTATCACACATTACATGCCTATTTGACCGATTATGAATTCGAAAAAGATAATTTTCGAGATGTAAAGATGATGGATGCTTGTGTCGATTGTGCGATTTGCAGGACAACGTGTCCGACGCAATGCATACCTGATGACGGTTTCGTGATCAATGCCGGACGATGTTTATCGGTTCACAGTGAACGCGCAGAGCCGTTTCCAGAGTGGATCACCTCGGATATGCATAATGCGCTTGTAGGATGTATGAGGTGCCAAATACCTTGTCCGGTTACATCCTCATTACCCGATCGTACAAAGCAAATGGAAGCATTGAATGAAGAAGAAACATCGGCTATTCTCAGCGGCGATTGGGATGACGAAATGACAAAACGATTGTCTGATAAATTAAAAATGTTTACTCCGGAATCTGCTGCAGATGTAATTCCTTTGTTACGGAAAAATCTTGCCGTATTGTTACGGCAATGATAAGTTCGATGTTGAGTACTGTAGTAGTTATCTAAAAATATAATCAAGTGTTTAAAAAAAGCGGGTGCCGAGGCACCCGCTTTATGGTAAGATCTAAAGAGGTCTATTTTTGTTTTTTCAAGAAATCGATCATTTGCGTACAATAGGTTCCGTATTCGCCTGAATATTGTGCGCCTGCCTGATATGTTTTTAAGGCATTATCTTTTTCGCCGTTTAAGCGGTAAGCATCACCAAGAGCTGCACAGTACTTAGGTTCGGTCTTTTTTAAAGTGATCAGTGCTTCGCCAACAGTGACCGCATCGGCGAATTTTTTTAACTCTATATATGTCTTTGTTAAATAATACGCTGAATCTTCATCTTTACTATCCATTTCAAACGCCTTTTTCAGATATTCTTCGGCTTTTACAAATCCTTTATCAACATAGAGAAATTTGCCAAGATAGTAATAGGTCTTCTGATCTTCTTTTACAGGAAGTGCCTTTTCAAGGATCGCTATAGCGTCTTTCATTTTTTTCTGTTTTTGATACATAATGGCGAGTTTATGATAGACACTGACCGTTGTCGTTTTGAGTTCGATCGCTTTTAAATAAGCTTTTTCAGCTTTTACATCATCCTTGTTGCCGGCCGCGCTGTTCCCAAGAAACATGTACAGGTCAGGATTATCAGTTTTCACTGCGATTAATTTATCAAAAGAAATGATAGCATCAGCATATTTTTTTGCATTTAGTTGAGCTTTAGCGAGCATTTCAAGGGCGGCCATATCGTCGGGAGCTAGCGTCATTACTTCTTTTAACGCTATAATGGCATTGTCCCATTGGGAGAGTTTAAAATAAGCGGTAGCTAAACCAAGGCGGGATTCTTTGTGATTGGCATCAGCAAGGGCTGCTGCTTTAAATTTTTCGATAGCCTGTTCATATTGCTGTTGGGTCATAAGATCGACACCTTGGTTATACAGTTCTGTAGGTGTTTGGGCTTTGATCGTTACCGCAATGAGTAATACGGCTACAAGGGACAGAAACATCTTCATCATACATCCTCCTTAAATCGTGTTGTAATTACTTGACACATTTAATATTTATAATAGAATGAAGACGGTGTCAAGAGTTAAAATAACCAGGAGGATGACAACGTGAAATCATCTGATGTTCTACGTGCGCTCACTGAGTTGAGCGGAATTTCCGGTGACGAATACAACGTCTCGGTATTGACGAAAAAGTATTTCTCCGAACTGTGTAATGAAGTGCGTATCGATCCTTTTAATAACGTCATTGGTGTGAAAAAAGGCGAGACCTCCAAAGGTTCGATCATGCTTGCCGCTCATATCGATCAGATCGGATTGCTTGTTAACGGTATTGAAGAAGGCGGTTTTTTGAGATGTGTGGCGATCGGCGGGATCGATCCGCGCGTATTGGTCGGTCAGGAAGTGACCGTGCTTGCAAAAGAATCCCTTCATGGTATTGTCGGTTCAAAACCACCGCATTTGCAAATAGGGGATGAAGCATCAAAGTCAGAACCGTTGGAAGATCTTTTTGTTGATACCGGGCTGATCGAATCACGAGTAAGAGCGTTGGTCTCGGTCGGTGATTATATTACATTCAGAGGTAT
Organism: uncultured bacterium; assembly: GCA_964539615.1. Taxonomy (GTDB): domain Bacteria; phylum Macinerneyibacteriota; class Macinerneyibacteria; order Macinerneyibacteriales; family CAYRFE01; genus CAYRFE01. The sequence continues at coordinate 3,543 of CAZIJP010000006.1, read as the reverse complement.
TTGCCGTGAATTAAAAAATGAAACATTTTCCGCACCTGCCATGGACAACCGATCAAGTGTTCTGGCTGTGGTCGAAACACTTAGGGTGTTGAAAAAAATGCGACATAATTGGGATGTATATGCCGTAGGTACTGTCCAGGAAGAGGTTGGCACACGTGGCGCAATAATGACCTCATACGGATTGCAGCCGACCGTCGGCGTTGCAATAGATGTAACATTCGGTGATTTCCCGGGTTGTGATACTCGCGACACTGTTGGTATGGGTAAAGGCCCGGCAATAGCGATCGGCCCGAATTTTCATACGGGGCTTACGAAAAAATTAAAAGAACTAGCCGATGCATGGGATATACCCTGTCAGAATGAGTTTGTAGCACGTCCGGGTGGTACCGATGCCGTTTCGATGCAAATAGCCGGTAAAGGTATCCCTACCGTTTGTATCGGCATACCCTTGCGCTATATGCATACTACGGTAGAGACGATGATGATGAAAGATATACGGCGTATTGCGCGGCTGTTAGCGCTATTTATCAGCGAGATCGACACCATATACGAGGAGGTCACATCATGCTGAAAATTCTTGAAAAATATTCAAATGCGGCCGGTGTGTCTGGATTTGAAAACGAAATTCGCGACCGCATCAAAGAAGAAGTTGCATCTGTAGCAGCTTCTATCGAGACCGACTTTATGGGGAATTTATATGTCACCCAAAAGTGCGGCAAAAAAAATGCAAAAAAAGTGCTCCTCGTAGCGCACATGGATGAGGTCGGCTTTTTTATCGATAGCGTGACCGAAAGCGGATTACTGACATTTCATATCATGGGCGGTATCGATCCGCGTGTGCTTGTATCCAAGGCAGTGCTCGTGGGTAATGCAAAGATACCCGGTGTTATCGGTGCAAAACCAATTCATTTGCAAAAAAAAGGCGAACGCGGAAGCCCGATCTCGGCAGATGCCTTGTATATCGATATAGGCGTGCAATCCAAAGACGCCGCCCTCGCTGTTGTCAAACTCGGCGATCCTGCGGTCTTTGACGTGCAGTGTGTTGAGCAGGAAGACGTTATAATGGGTAAGGCATTTGACGATCGCGCGGGTTGTGCGGTCATGACTGAAGTATTGCTGGCCGGGAAAAAAGCAAAATATGATGTTGATATAACTGCAGTTTTCACCGTACAGGAAGAAGTAGGTTTACGGGGAGCGGCGATACTGGCAGAACGTGTTAAGCCGGATTGTGTGATCGCTTTCGAAGGCACCACGGCCGGTGATGTGCCGATGAAAAAAGACATGAGCCCCAGCACGGAGCTACGAAAAGGTCCGGCGTTATCATTCATGGACTTGACCACGATCGGATTCCGTTCGTTGATCCATCATGCCGAAGCCATTGCAAAGAAAAACAAGATCCCGTTTCAATACAAACGCACCGTATCAGGCGGAACCGATATCGGGGCCATTCATACCAAGGGCGGTATCCCTGCTATGGTAATATCTGTCCCGGTTCGCTATATTCATGCGCCGAAAGGAATTCTTGCGACCATAGATTATAAACATACTCTCAAATTAGCAGTTGAAATGATCAAGACCGTTAAGGAGGCATTATGAAAGCGTTGATCCAGAAAGTCGTTAGTGCATTCGGCCCGTCGGGAAGAGAAGACAGTATACGCGATATCATCAAAAAAGAAATGGCAGGGCTTGTCGATACCATCACCGAAGATGCTATGGGTAATTTGATCTGTACAAAAAAAGGCACTGCGGCTCGCATCATGGTGGCAGCACATATGGACGAGATCGGTATCGTTACAACACATGTCACCAAAGACGGTTTTCTCTATTGCACGTCTGTCGGCGGCGTATCTCCGCTTCGTTGTTTATACAAGAGAGTTCTTTTTGAAAATGGCGTTAAAGGTTTGATAGCCGTTGAACCGGTCAAAAATCCGGCCGACATTGATTTTTCAAAATTATATATTGATATCGGCGCAAAAGATAAGGCTGAAGCCGAAAAGATGCTCGGCGTGGGTAAATTCGGTGCTTTTATTGCCGATTTTGAAGAAATGAATGATCTGTATACCGCCAAGTCTATGGATGATCGTATCGGTTGTGCCGTGATGATCGAAGCTGCAAAAAGATTGAAAAAGACGGCCAATGAGATCGCCTTTGTATTTACCGTTCAGGAAGAGGTCGGTTTGCGCGGAGCAAAAGCGGCAGCCTATACCATTGAACCTGATTTCGGTATCGCCATTGATGTAACGGGAAGCGGTGATACGCCTGAATCATCGAAAATGCCGATGGGCCTTCGGAAGGGTGTTGCCATTAAGATCTCGGATTCATCATTGCTCGTGCCTAAAAAAGTAAAAGAATTTTTAGTAAAAACAGCTGAGAAAAATAAAATACCGTACCAGCTTGAAATATTAACAGCCGGCGGGACCGATGGCGGCGCGATCAATTTGACGAAATCCGGTATTCTGGCCGGCGTATTGTCGATCCCGACGCGGTATGTTCACTCCATTTCCGAAACATTATCAAAAACCGATGTGGAGAATACCGTTGAGTTGTTGGTCAAATGTCTTGAAGCCGATATAAAGAAAGAATTGTTGGGGAAATAAAGGAAGGGCTGTTTAGCAGCCCTTTTTTACTATGAAAACATACCCGCCGTCATTGATAGGAATTTCCGAGCCGATGCGAGAGGTACGCAGGCTTATTAAAAAAACCGCACGCTTTGATGCCACCATACTATTGCGTGGCGAAAGCGGTGTCGGCAAGGATGTTGCGGCTCAGCTTGTGCATTATTACAGCACTCGTTCGAACGGCGCATATGTGGCTGTGAATGCTGCGGCTTTTCCTGAAAATTTGATCGAATCAGAAGTGTTCGGCTATGAGCAAGGTGCTTTTACCGGAGCGGAGCGGCAAAAGCCCGGTAAGGTGGAAATTGCCGACAAAGGTACGTTTTTCCTGGATGAGATCGGCGATCTGCCGCTTACCCTGCAGGTGAAATTGCTTCGCTTGCTTCAAGAGAAAACATATGAACGTCTGGGTGGTGTTAAAACTTTGACCGCAGACGTACGGTTCATAGCAGCAACCAATAAACCGCTTGAGGAATTGATCGCAAAAAAATTATTTCGCGAAGATCTGTATTATCGGTTGAATGTTATTGCCATTCATATCCCTCCGTTGCGGGAGCGAAAGGAAGATATCCCCGGATTGGTGCGGTATTTCTTTAAAAAGAATATCGGCCATATTCCCGAGATCACACCTGACGTGTATTCCTTCCTTGCTTCCTTCGATTGGCAGGGAAATGTGCGTGAACTTGCCCATAGTATTCAACGCGTGGCTATCTTTTTATCCGAAAAAAGTATCGTTACGCTGGCAGACGTTGAACCGCATATCAAGCCGGCCATATTTTCAACACGTGACGGTATGCAGAAATATATGCTGCTACCCTATAAAGAAGCGGTGAAGATCTTTCGTACGGATTATGTGGCAACAAAGCTTCGTGAAAACAATCGAAAACAAACGGATACAGCTCGTGTCATGAAGATATCTCCGCCGTAT
>CAZIJP010000005.1:0-41232 GCA_964539615.1 uncultured bacterium | reverse complement strand
CGTAAAACATTTGATTAGGAGATCAAATGGAGCGGCAAAACAATATTAAATTCGGTGTAAACACCTTTGTCGGAAGTTACGTTGATAGTACCGCCATACGAGTGAACGATATCAAGTACGATAGCAAGCCCAAGCCCCATGCCGGGAGTAGCTGAACGTGCGGAGTCTTCCCGATAAAACTTATCAAAAACAAAAGGAAGATTTTCTTTTGCTATACCGTTACCGTTATCTCTGAGCTTTACCGTTACTGATGATGTATTTTTAGAGATCGTTATAGCACAACGCTTCTCATCCTTACTGTTGTATTTCAAGGCATTGGACAAGAGGTTATCAAAAATTCGTTCTATCTCAGCTTTATCACACGGATAATCTTCAGCTTCACCAGTTACGGTTATCTGCATCATCGAATATTTTTCTGATACATGCCGGGCTATTGCTGCAAGATCGAACCTTTCATGTTTTGAAAAATGCGTGCGGTCAAAATTTTTCACGGCTGAGGTCATTTCTTCGATACGGTGGATCTCCCGAAGGATACCGGAAAGATTTTTCTCATTCACTGGCACTAACCCGTCGCCGATTCCTTCTATCGTGCCGCGGACAACGGTCAGCGGTGTGCGTATGTCATGTGAAAAGTTTACAATGAATTCTCTTTTGCGCTCTTCCTCATTACGCAACCGAAGCGTCATTGCATCGATACTTTCTTTAAAGACCATAAATTCCTCATACTCGGCATCAACGCGCATTGAATAATTTCCGCTTGCGATCGCCACTAACTTTTGTCGTTCACGATTAAAAAAAGCCACGATCTTTCGTGAAACCAACCGTGCTATCAATACGTATGCGATCATAAGCAAACCGCATAAAACGAAAGAATAAACGATGAATAGTTTTAACATCGCTTGTTCTCCGTCATTCAAAAACGTTTTATCTCTCGTGAACACATCCATCGTATACGGTGAGTCTGGAAGTGGTACCGGGCGATCATTTATTTTTGTAATTTTTTCATCATTGATCCGTTTGGGAAATTCATTGATAATCGTACCATCCTGACCATAAATGCGAACAAAAAACGGCATATGCCGAAAATCAGGCCGTTGGTTATCTTCGCCTTCCGCCGGGGGAGGACGACGATCCATCATCATTTTTATATCTTGTGCTATTTTGGGTAAATTCTCACGCAACCGCGCGCGAGCCAATGCATTTAATGTGTGGCGAAAATAAATATTACTGACAACGAATAGAATAATCAACCCCGCGACCGAGGATACAAACAAATAACGGATTATGACAGAACTTAATCTTTTCATTACTAGATTTCTCCATACGGATACTAGCACAGTTTTATCTCTGCGTCAAAGCTTCAGCCATAACAATTGCGCAATCAAATATTACTATTTTGATAAGACTGTTTTACAAAAAAGGCAGGCTGCCGACCGCAGCCCGCCGAGCACCCATCAATCCTCTGTGATCGAAATAACCGGCAATTTGATCTTACTGGCCTGGATCGCTTCAAGCGCTGTCTTTGCTTTCGTCGTTAACGACATATATATTTCACGTTTATCCCGTGACCCTGTATCACGCGCGATCATTTTCTTCTCATCTAAGGAAGCCAGTATACGTGAGATACGGGATGTAGCTATACCCAAATGAATTGCAATATCCATAGCTTTATACGGTTTTTCCCAAAGCAGACATAAAATGATACATTCATTTAATGTTAAATCAAACTGGTCACGTAATTCATTTTCTAACATATTCAAGGTTTTCGTTACTTTTCTTAAGACACAAAAGTTTTGTTTCATAAACATCCTCCTTATATGATTACTAGTATTCTACCGTTAATTATATATAACGTCAAGAAAGAAAAAATACATCTGTTATATATCAATATATAATGATCGAAAAATATATTAGTTCCGAGAAGAATTATGATAAATATCTGTCAAAGCTTGAACATATATCCCTGTCCGTAAACAGTATAGATACATTGTTTGTTACCGCCGTTCTCGACCTTTTTTCGTATATTCTTGATATGTGAATCAATTGAACGCTCATACCCCTCATAATCTCCCCCGAAAGCATAATCAACGATCATTGCCCTGCTGAAAATTCGTTCGGGAGAATGCGCCAATAAATAAAGAATATCAAACTCTTTTCGCGATAGAGTAATATTCGTTCCTCCGCAAGAAACACTTGCGGTCTGCGGATCGATCATAAGGTCATCAAAAAGGATCTTATCTTTATATTGAGGCACGTCAACGCGTTTCAATAAGGCCTTGCAGCGTGCGACCAATACCTTCGGACTGAACGGTTTTGTGACATAATCATCGGTGCCAAGTGTAAAACCGTCAAGAATATCGTGTTCCGTTCCTTTGGCAGTGACCATTATAACCGGTGTTTGAGACCGTTTTTTTATCCATTTAAAAACCTCTTCCCCGCTTATTTCAGGAAGCATACGGTCGAGTATAACGATATCGGGAGAAAATAATTCAAATTTTTTAATTGCTTCCTTGCCGTCACCGGCGATCTCAATCGTCCAGCCTTCATGCATAAGATAGGTCTGTATTATCGAGGCTATCGACGGTTCATCTTCAACGATAAGGGCTTTTATATGTTCCATTCATTGATAATAACGATTTTCATCATCTTGTAAAGTTAAAATCTAGTTTTATGCATTAAATAATCTTGATAAATTTAGAAAATACCGATACTATGCCGATGAGGAAAATCATGAAAGCCGTTTATTTACAAGACCGCACATCATTTATCAACGCTTGCGATAGATTGAACGCTGTTTATGACCGTTGCACACTATGCGGCCATTTGTGTAATGTTGACAGAAATCAAACTGTTGGCGTCTGCGGTCTCTCGACTACCGTAAAAGTAGCGCTCTTCAAACCGTTCTTTTACGAAGAACCACCATTGTCCGGTAGTCACGGGGCCGGGAACGTCTTTTTCAGCGGATGTAATCTTCATTGTGTTTATTGTCAAAATTATACTGTTTCACAAGCCCAAATCGGCGCAGAGATAACAGTTGATGAATTGGCGGATATTTTCCTGTTTTTACAAAACACAAAAAAAGTCCACAACATCAATCTTGTCACCCCTACACCCTTTCTGCCATCAATTGCCGAAGCCGTACGTAAAGCATCCGAGCAAGGTTTGGAACTCCCCATTGTTTACAACTGCAACGGTTACGAGAATCCCGACATCATAGCGTTGATAGCTTCTTTTTGTGATATTTTCCTCCCTGATTTTAAATATGCCGACGAACAATTGGCCATACAATATTCCGGCGCAGAAAAATATCCCGCACTTGCTTTAGATACAATTGAAAAAATGTATCACGCTGTCGGCGTAGGCGAGACAGACGATCAGGGAATTTTACGACGCGGTATCATCATCAGGCATTTAGTATTACCCGGACATCTTGATAATACCAAAGAAGCCTTGAAACAAATTCGAGATCGATTGGGTAAATATATTCCTATCAGTCTAATGGCTCAATTTACGCCGATTTTTAAGGCCTGTGAATTTAACGAAATAAATAGAAAATTATCTCAAATCGAATATGACGAAATCACAGCCTTTTTTCTTGACCTCGGCTTTGAAAACGGATATTTTCAATCTCTGGAGTCAGCCGTTGAATCATATATACCGGAATTTTACGGCGACCGAGTGCAACTTTTTTCACAATGCCGCGTATAAATAAGGAGAGCAAGCGTGTTGGAACTTGAAACAATTTATGAGGAGCATTTTAGTGCCATCCTCAATTTTGTTGTTCGCCGCGTGCGAAATGTTGCGCTTGCCGAGGACATAACAGCAGGAGTGTTCATGAAAGTTGTTGAGAAGTTGCATACATATAATCCAGTAAAAGCTAGCATACAGACATGGCTTTTCAGTATTGCTTCTCACGAATTGATCAATTATTATCGTCGCAATAAATTGGAAGTCGACATAGAACAATATGATTCTTTGTTGAAATCTCCGGATATCGTAGAAGAAATCGATAAAAAACAACGTGAATTTGATAAAGACATGCAATACCGCACTTTAATGGAAACATGCGATACCGCATTATCTCCTGAAGAAAAAAACATTGTCTTATTGTTCTATCTTGAAGAAAAATCGTATGCGGAAATCGCAACGATCACCGGTATTAAAGAAGTAACGTTACGTTCAAAATTACATAGAGCATTAAAAAAAATAAAAGACGCATTTCCTACGGAGGTAAACTATGAATAAAATCACAGCACCGGAACTATCAACTCCGCTGTTCAAAAAAAATCTCAAAACTGCCTTGGAACATTACGCTATGCAACGTATGCAAAAACGCATTCGGTTTTATAAACTTACCGCTATTGCAGCCATGCTTTTGTTCTGTATAAGCACACTATTATTGGTCAGCGGTAAAAAGCCGTTCGATAAAGACAGAGCATATCGATTGATTTCCGAAAGTATGGAGGCAAGCAATACGATCGATACCGCTGAATTGGATAAAACACTTTTACAGGAATCGATGAAATCAGGCAAACAAGTTTATCCGACCGAGATCAAGAGCATCATGGTAAAGAAAATTCGCCTGAGCAACGGCAAAGAAGTGATCATACAATCCGAACTCGATAACGGTTCGTACGCCATCGCATATTAAGGAGCGATAATGAAGTATTTCCCCGTACTATTTACTCTAATCGTTATCGCCAACTCTATATCAGTTTTTGCCCAAGACGGCGTACCATTCATGGGCGTCGTCATGAAAGATAACACAACAAAGGTAATGTCGGTCGTTGAAGACAGTCCTGCACAAAAAGCCGGCATTAAAATAGACGATGTGCTTCTCGCAATCAATAAAGAACCGGTCACGACAAATTCACAATTGATTATGAAGATATACTCCTATAAGGCCGGCGATACGGTGACTGTTGAATTTAAACGAGACAAAAAACATAAAACCGTAAAAGTGAAATTGACGGAACGAACTGATAAATATACATACATGTTTAAAAATCTTCCGTTCATTATCAAACAAGTGCAGATATTTGAAATGGGTAATGCCCTTTTAGAATTGGGCTTTGCGGCAGACAACCTAACCGAACAACTTCTGACGTATTTTAATGTAAAAAACGGCATTCTGATAGTTCATGTTGAGCCGAATTCATCGGCAGCACAAAAAGGCATAAAGGCCGGCGATATCATAGTTACAATGAACGGCACACCGGTCACCTCAACGATTGACTTCCGTACAATATTGGATAAAAGCGATGATATCTCTTTTAAAATATCCCGCCGCGGAACTTCAATCAATGTTGTTATGAAAAAGAAAAAAACACCATGACCAGAGAAATAATACTCACCAAAAAATTCCGTTTTGAAGCTGCCCATAATCTTACATCCTATCACGGCCAATGCGAAAAACTTCACGGGCATTCTTACGTGTTGGAAATAAGTGTTATCGGCACACCGGACAAGGAGGGCATGGTCATTGATTTTGCCCAGCTGAAACAGGTTGTTAAAGACCGCATCATCGATAAACTCGATCACACCTATTTAAATGATGTATTTCCGTTCAATCCGACGGTTGAAAATATGCTCATGTGGATGGCCGATGAGCTTGCGCCATTATTGAAAAACGAAACACGTCGCCTGCAAAAGATCACCATATGGGAAACCGAAAATAATAAAAGCGAAATTGTTCTCTGATCAAAATTCATTATTACTAACATCGATTTATCTCAACAGAAACGTGATATGTTAATTATTGAAAATCTTTTTCTTTCGCGATCAATTCTTTTGCAAGATTATAGTAATCGGCTGCACCCGGCGAATAAGGCTCATAAAGAATGACCGGCTTTCGATGCCTTGGCGCTTCGGCAAGTTTGATGGATTTTCTGATAAAGGTCTTTAACACTTTATCTTTGAAAATCGCTTTTGCTTCTTCGATGATCGCAAGCCCCGCTTTCTCGCGGCCGTCAAACATCGTCGGCAATATCCATGTTGCTTTTATGTTCGGATTATTCGGCTCTACTACATCAAGCAGAATTTTTACTAACTCACGCAAAGCCATAAAACTGAGAAATTGAACCTGCAGCGGGATTAACAGCTCGGTAGCTGCGATCATGGCATTTAAACTCGTCATGCCGATATGTGCGGGCGTATCGATAATGATATAATTAAAATCATCTTTAATCGAACTCAATCTATCGGATAGGATTGTAAGTGTCTTATCGGTCTTAGGCAATTTTTCATCAAGATCATACAGTTCGTCGGATGCCGGTACGATAAATAGATTGGGGATATCCGTTTTCTCTATCAATCGTGAAATTGAGAATGATCCCGAAAACATTCCGGCAAGATGTTCGTTAAAATGTTTATTGTCAACCCGCAAATAATACGTCGCGTGTGCCTGCGGGTCAAGATCGATAACAAGAACGCGTTTACCGTGAATTGCAATTGCAGCGGCAAGATTCACAGCCGTTGTTGTCTTCCCGCATCCGCCCTTTTTATTTGTTACGGTTATTATCCGTGCCACGCAGTTCCTCCCATGATAATTGTTTATCGTTGTCGTCAATATAGCGTATCATGCGGTCATTATCAATATATGATGCAAAAATATCTATTGCTCCGTCTTGCGTTAAAACAAGCCAAACAGTGCCGGGTCTGTCTTTTTTTTCCGGATTCTGAGTTTCTTCAAATACTAGCGGAAGTTTTGTAAAACCCGTAGCAACGCCGACAGTACCCGAAATAGTGTTCGATAAAAATTCGGGTAGTACTTCAGGATATTTTTTCTCTTCCAGTTTATAGCGTTCCAACTCAAACCGCGTTTGCATCATATATCCGTACATTTCATTTCGCGTATTATTTTTTCCGACCGCACCGGCGAGTAAAATAACACCGAAAAAAAGCAATGCAAAAAACGTACCGCGGTAATAAAAAAGATAATGGTATCCCTTTTTTACCATTTGATAAAAACGCAACAGTGAAAAGATCAAAAAAATCCCTATGATCAACCATAAAAACACATAGTTGTATACAATATAGGAGTCTTTAAATAATGAAATTACCGAATCTCCGGTCCGCCAAATTAATTGGACTATTGTGTAGACCGCTTCTGTGCATAGAATAATGAACAATATCTTTGAATACATAGGACGTACCAGATGCGGTTCTTCGATATCAATAGTACATCGTTTCATAAGCTGCGCGACAAATTGTTCGGCATTCCAGAATTTATAGGCCGGTATCACAAACCGATATTTCCGTCTATTATACGTATAGTAAATAATAAACCTCTCGCGCCCTTTACCCAATTCTTCCGTACGTACGATCGATAATATATCTTCATAATTCACGATTCTTGTACCAAAAACATTTATCACCGTAATGCCCGTATCAGTAAGATGTACTGTTGATGCAAAGCGTTTCATAAGAAAATATGCCGAGCCCAATAAAAAAACAAGGGCGGGTATCAACCCGCCCGAAAGAAATAATTCAATTACGACAAACCCGAAAATACCGCACAAGGTCGCAGTATACAGGAGATTTATTTTCAGCCGTTGATGCATTTTATGCCGGCTTGATATCCTGCATCAAATGCAGCCAGATTCTTATCGGCAATTTTCCCAACAAACGTCTCTTTGATCACGCCTTCGATACCCTCGCGTTTGAACATACCGGTGATCGCGGCTAAAGCGCCAAGCGTAACAATATTTGCAGAAATCGCACTGCCCATCACTTGAGTTGACATAGCATTAACAGGCACTTTATAAACCGTTCCTTTTGAAACAACGGACGTGTCTACCAAGTCGGAATCGGCAATAATGATCGTCTCATTCTTCAAATGCCCCAACTGACGTTGAAGTCCCGGTTGGCTCAATGCTACAATAACATCGGCATAGGTGGCTTCAGGATAATCTACCGGTTCATCTTTAGAAACTATTACATATGCTTCGGATTTTCCGCCACGAGATTCGGCGCCGTAGCTTGCCGTCATGACACAATTCAGTTTGTCATGAAAAGCTGCTGCCTGACCAAGGATCTCACCGGAAAGTTTCAGGCCTTGTCCGCCTGATCCGCTCAAAACGATCTCATAACGCATGGCCATCCTCCTTGCATTTCTGCACAATAAGCGCATCATACGTAGAAACATATTCAGGCTTTGTCTCTTTTTTAAATATACCCGTAATGAGCTTACCCTCGAGCTCTTCCGGGCTCATCTTCTCGGCTTGAGTACGGTTTACTACGCGAGATTTTATCCACTCGTGCATCTCAAAGGCGGTCTTCATCTTATTGCGTTTACCGAACTGAACATGACAGTTAGCCACTACTTCAATGATCGAAAATCCTTTATTGAGCATGCCTTCATAAATAAATTTTTCTATCTCTCGCGGGTTTGCTATGGATGTGCGTGCGACAAATGTTGCCCCGGCGCCGATAGCCAAATTTACGATATCAAATGAAGGATCGATATTGCCGTACGGCGCAGTTGTGGCTTTATAGCCGAATAATGTGGTCGGCGAATATTGACCGCCGGTCATGCCATATATATTATTATTGAATAAAACAACAGTCATATCTAAATTTCTACGCGCCGCATGTATAAAATGGTTGCCGCCGATAGCCGTTGCATCGCCGTCACCGGTGAATACCACGACATTGAGATCGGGATTTGCCATTTTTGTACCCGTTGCAAACGGAAGCGCGCGTCCGTGTAGTGTATGCAATGTGTTAAAATCCAAATAGCCTGTCGCACGGCTTGAGCAACCTATGCCGGAAACGGCCATGACGGAGTTTTTATCCCAACCCATCTGGTCAATTGCACGCAATGCAGCTTTAAGAACAGTACCGTTTCCGCAGCCAGAACACCAAATATGCGGTAACTTGCTCATGCGTAAATATTTTTCATAACTAAACATATTACATCACTCCCTTAACGGTCTTAACGATCTCATACGGGGAGATCATTTTCATATTGACCTCATTCAGAGGAATGATCTCAGAGGAACAATCGCAGAACTTCATAAGTTCTTCGGCGATCTGGCCTTTGTTCATTTCTACTACTACGATTTTTTTCACCTTTTTACTGAGTTCGGCAAAACGTTTTTCCGGGAACGGCCAAACGGTGATCGGACGGAACAAACCGGCTTTGATACCCTCCTCTTTCAGAAGTTTCTGAGCCATCTTTGCCGCCTGGGCTTGTGTACCAAGTGAAACAAGCATTACATCCATAGTGTCGGTACCGATCTCTTCCCACGATAAAATATCGTCCAGATTGTTTTCGATTTTCCGGAAAATACGATCAATACCACGTTTTACAACATCCGATTCGAGAACCGGAAAACCCGTCTCGTCATGATTGAGTCCGGTCACATGGAAACGATAGCCCTCGCCGTAATTCGCGGTAAGCGGAACGTCGTTGACTGAATCGAACGGTCTATAGGTCGCAGGATCAGACGTTATTTTTTTTCGTTCTATAACTTCAATTTTTTCGGGAATATGCAACGAACCGTACATATGCCCCAATATTTCGTCCATAAGTAATATTACCGGTTGACGGTATTTTTCTGATAAATTAAAAGCACGAACGGTCTGTTCATAGGTCTCTTGAACTGATGATGCATACAGCGCGATAGTCGGGTGATCACCGTGAGTTCCCCACCGGGCTTGCATGATATCGCCTTGTGCAGGACCTGTCGGCACACCGGTTGACGGTCCTCCGCGCATAACATTTACAACGACGCAAGGAACTTCCGCCATAACGGCATATCCCAATGCTTCCTGCATCAGTGAAAAACCGGGACCGGACGTTGCCGTGAGTGATTTCGAGCCGGCAAGTGAAGCTCCGATAATTGTACACATTGAAGCGATCTCATCTTCCATTTGAATAAAACGCCCGCCAACTTTTGGTAATTCTTCAGCGCAGCTTTCAGCGATCTCTGAGGACGGGGTTATCGGATAACCGCCGTAAAATTTCAACCCGGCACGAATCGCGCCAAGTGTGCACGCTTCATTACCGGAAACGAATTTAATATCTTTCATACTCATTCACCTTCCTGTTTGCCGTTTTCAAAGTCAGGAGACTCATCTTCACTTTCCTGAATAGAGATGGCAAAATCAGGGCATTTCAGCTCGCACAACAAACACCCAACGCATTTGCTTTCGTCAGTAATCTGCACCTGAAAATTCTTGTCCGGTCCTATAGCTTTTGTCGGACAATAGCTGTAACATACAGCACAGGCTTTGCAGAATTCCTTTTTGATCACGATCTTGAATTTCTTTTTGGCCACACCTGCCTCCTTCCGGAATACAGAACCATTACTGCATTTTCCTCACTGAGTATAGACGTTTTAGAGAGCCTGTAAAGGAAATAATGAGCATTTACGAGCTTTTTTGATTTCGCAAAACGAAAGATTTTTCGTTTTTTCGGTAAAATCATATCCGCATAATACTTAAGTTTATTCGTATGCCAAAATTTTTTATTTGCAAAAGTCATCCTTCACCTGTATACTTTTTTCAGGCAAAACCCAAGGAGTATATGGAACCGCACTTACCGTTGCCGGACGATTTAAAACCGATCACCCTACATGACAAACACCTGTTCGAACTGACCTGTTCCAACTGTGTATTATGCCCGAGCGTTTACAATTTCATATTGCTTTACTGCTGGGAAGAATTTTACGGTTTTAAGTGGTTTAATTATAACGATAACATCATTGTGTACGACACTGAAGACAATGTGCTTTTTCAACCGCTCGGTTCATGTCTTGACGCGGGTGATATGGTTCGGATTTCCGATCACTTTATTGCCAACGGCATGAGCGGCGACTTCATGTTCATCACTGAAAACTATCTCGGCAATCATCATGAGTTGAACCAATTCTATGATGCCGAAAAAGATTATGATGCCGCCGACTATATTTATGTAACCCAAGACCTTGTTGATCTCAAAGGTAAAAAACTGCATAAAAAGAAAAATCTCGTCGCTCAATTTGTGCGTGATAACCCGGGATACCAGGTTGCTTCAATAACAAAATCTGACCTAAGCGACTGCCTCTCATTAATGGAGACATGGGAAGCTGAAAAATTATCAACCAGTAAATATGTACGCTGGGAGCTACTGTCTCTACGCAAAGCATTTGATAATTTTGACGTACTTAATTTATGCGGTCTGGGAATACGCGTCGATGGGAAATTAGTGGCTTTTGCATTATATACGGAGCACACATCCTCAATGGCAATCGTACATTATGAAAAATTCGACCGCTCCATCAAAGGTTCGGCGCAGGCGATCAATTGGGAAACCGCTAAGCATTTACTCGGTAAATTCCGTTTCATTAACCGGGAAGACGATATGGGTGATCCCGGCTTGCGTCAAGCGAAAGAATCGTATGATCCGATTAGTAAATTGGTTACTTATAAATTGACACGAAAAAAATAATCCGCTAATAACACCATTACAGAAAACAACTTGCATTTTCAAGAACATACGTTGCCTTTCCGTTGTATTATTATCTAATTCCCAATACTATAAAATACATGAATTTATATACTAAGGAGTATTGGATAGAATTACCTTGTAATAACAGTGAATATATTCGTGATAAAATTCGTTGGTCATCAATAAACAAACCATGAACTT
This sequence comes from uncultured bacterium, assembly GCA_964539615.1. Lineage (GTDB taxonomy): Bacteria > Macinerneyibacteriota > Macinerneyibacteria > Macinerneyibacteriales > CAYRFE01 > CAYRFE01. The sequence goes on along the minus strand of CAZIJP010000005.1, from coordinate 29,597 downwards.
ATTCAATTTCAAACTCTATTGTTTACGGTAACCTTAGTTAGTAAGGAAGCAAAACGAAATCTCTCTGAGTACCTGATGAAGAAATGATCTTGTGGAAAGAGTTACAAAGCACCGTATCCCTTTTGAAAGGAGTCGCGTATGAAGTTTTATGATTGCTCACGCGTGTTACAAAGTTTTCTTATAGGAATGGTATTCACAGCTCTTTTAGGTTGCGGAAGTAGCCCGACTGAAGTTAATGAACCTGATCCACCTGATCCATTGACCGTAACCGATTTCGATGGTAACGTTTATACTACTGTAACGATCGGCACCCAGATTTGGATGGCTGAAAATTTGAAAGTTACACATTATCGTAACGGTGCCCCTATCGATAATATTACAGACAATACTGAATGGGGAAATCTTACAACGGGAGCATATTGCAATCTCAATAATGATGAAGGCACCGTAGATACGTACGGGCGGCAGTATAACTGGTATGCGGCAAACAACACCAATAGTATTTGCCCAACCGGTTGGCATATCCCAAGCGATGCGGAGTGGACAACGCTGATCAATTATTTAGGCGGCAGCGATACGGCCGGCGGTAAAATGAAAGAATCAGGCACGGCTCATTGGAGCAATCCAAATCTTGGCGCTACTAATTCGAGTGGATTTACCGCTCTGCCGGGAGGTTATCGTAATAACCTGGGAATCTTTGATGAAACATATAATTATGGCTTTTGGTGGTCATCTTCTCATTTCAATGACACGGATGGAAGCATAATATATTTGTTTCATAACTACGCCGGCGTATGGGGCGGCAATGCAAGTAAAAAACGCGGTTATTTCATTCGTTGTATTAAAGATACGGTAAATTGAAGGTAGCGAATATTGGGAAAACTTGTATAGAAACATTTCCCGGTACCCTTGCAACAAATGTTAACTCTCAATTATAAGTCTTAAGAGCAGGATAGATACCTGCTCTTTAAATTCAATTTGTTATGAAAGATCGCTCTCTTTATAGGTATCTTTTTTCGCCAGTAAATATCCCGCCGAAATAATAAGAACACCGCCGCCGATAAGAAACGGATTAAGCACAAGATCGAGAAACAACACCTCATTGACGGTCGTAAATATGATCGTTGATATAAACAACACGGACGTCATGTTCGCCGGTAAATATGTCAATGCATAATTCCAGAAAAGATACGACAGACCGGACTGGAACAATCCCATCTCGATGAGCCATAACCATTCGCGAGTTGTGTCGGGGTAATTGGTCGTTGTAAAAAGAAACGGCGACATGCACACAGCGGAGATCACAAATATCTTAAAAAGAAATTGCACAATCCCAATCGGATCACCCTGAAGCGGACGCATAAGCTCCGATGAAAAAAATATATATAACCCGAAAGTGATACCGGTAAGGACACCGAGTATTATACCGACGTAAAATCCTTCCTGCAATCCGGTAAAGGCATTCTTCCCCACTACAATAAGCAGGATACCGCTCATAGCGATCACAAGCGTCCATATCTCGATAACCTTAGGCTTTATCTTATGAACGAAAAATGACAAAAGAAATACAAAAACCGGCGCCAGATTTTCAAGGATCATCACCAGTGTGCCCGAAAGATATTTAAGCGCAAGATGATACACAAGAGAATTGGCACAGACGCCGATCAGAGCAATGAATAACACCAGCTTAAAACGATTTTTTATAGTAAAAGCGAACGATCGTGTAATCAGCAGAAAAATACCGAAAACGATCACGCCGATAATAAAACGCGCTTCGGTAACAAACATCATGTCCACACCGTGCGTAGCCAAATATCTCCCGGCCGGCCCGTGGATCCCCCATGAGAACAACGCTATAAAGGCAAAAAAAAGACCTTTTGCTCGATGATTCATGCGTTCTCGCTTTCAGAATCTTTAATGACAATATGAGGTGCCATATCCGGCAACAATCGCGAAAACACATACGCTCCGGCGATACATACCAATCCGCCGACATATACCATCGACTGTGCACCCCACCGTGAAGCCATCGAACCGGCGATGAGGCTCCCGAACGGCGCCATTCCCATGAATGCCATCGTATAAATACTCATTACCCTACCTCGCTTATCATCATCAACCAGTGTTTGAATGAGCGTATTGGTAGAATTGACCAACATCATCATTCCCATGCCGCATAATGCCAAAGCAAACGGCGCTGTGAGCACAGAACGAACCAACGAAAGCAACAACAATCCCGAAGAAAATACGATCGCCGCTTTCGGGATCATTTTTTCGAGCCCTTTTGCATTTCTGCGTGATGCCATGATCATTACACCGCATAAAGCACCTACGCCTATGCTTCCTGTGAGAAATCCGAGCGCTTTCGGCCCGAGCAAAAGCACATCGCGTACAAACACCGGCATGAGGGCTATGAACGGTATGGCAAAAAGATTCGCCATTACCAGGAACAACAAGGCATTACGAATAGGCGGCATATGGGCGACATAGGAAAACCCTTCTTTAAGTTCATGCATAACTGGTCTTCTGATTTTATTTACCGTTTTTTCAATAAGGCGCATATTGAACAATGCCGCCAAGATCGCCGTATATGATAATGCATTCACGGCAAAACAAACACCTTCTCCGAATGCCGCAATGAGTATCCCCGCTATAGGAGGCCCGATAAGCCTGCCGATGTGAATGATCGACGAGTTCAGCGCAATAGCATTGCCGAGGTCTTCCTTTTTTTCGATCATTTGTACGGTAAAGGCCTGGCGAACCGGCATATCGAAAGAATTAATTATACCCATACAGGTATTAAGCAAGGCTATATGCCAAATTTTTACCTCCCCTGATATGACCAGCACCGCAAGGATGGTAGCCTGTAACATTGCCAATATCTGTGTTATCATCATGATCGTGCGTTTATTCCTGCGGTCGGCGATAACCCCGGCAAATGAAGATAACAACAACACCGGAAGTTGTGATGCGAAATCGATCAACCCCAACATAAACGGATCATTGGTCAGCCGATAAATAAGCCAGCCTGAGGCGACACGCTGCATCCATGTGCCGGTGATCGAAGCTGTTTGTCCAAAATAGAACAGTCTGTAATTGGGAGATCTTAATGCCCGGAACATCGTTGAAAACGACGATTCGGCAGTTCGCTTAGTTGTGCTTTTCATGGCTTTGATGGTAGCATGATATTTCGTAACGTGAAAGAAAAATATAAGTGGAAACAACTATCCTATCTGAATGATTGAAGCATGAAAATCAAACCCCATAACATTGCGATGCCAATAACAGGGCCGCTGACAACCGTCACCCAAAAAACGCGGCGCGATAGTAACTGTGAGGAATATACCGTCACTAGTATGAATACCGCTGCTGGCAATAGTATAAATAAACCTGATACGACACCCGCCGTATATTTCGAATATCGTACCGTGGCTGCAATGTGCGGAATGAAAGCATTCAGTGTCATCATCGAAGCAAGAGCAGTCAACCATATTACGCTTTGTTTCTCATTGTTCCGTGCATGCAACAGAAAGTAGATCACGATAAACAGAACTGTCACGAAAACCACTGCAACACGAAAGTTATCGATCGAAAAAGGCATTACAGTCTTATTATATCCGGCAAAAATATATTCTTCGGCGTTATGTATTGAAATGAGCGCCGTGAACAATAAAAGCAATTGATCGATCGGGAGATTATAATTTTTCCGAGAGATGGTCATACACATCCCTGCCTTCAGTATCAACACCAACGATGCAGGGAAGATCTCGCACAACAAAACGGTGAATTGCCTCGGTTCCCAGATCGGCAAACCCCGCAACTTCCATAGATTCTATATGCTTCGATAGATATGCGGCGATACCGCCGACCATGATCAAATATACCGCCCCGTGTTCTTTGAGCGCTTCTTTGACCCGTGGCGAACGTTTTCCTTTGCCGATCACGCAACGCACACCAAGGTCAAGCATCATCGGCGTAAACGGGTCCATGCGAGTGCTTGTGGTTGGACCAACGGCACAGGTCGTTGCACCAGGTTTCGGCGGCGTAGGACCGGCATAAAAAACGACAGAATCTTTCAGATCGACAGGCAGTTGTTCGCCTTTTTCGATCATGTCGGCAATACGTTTATGCGCTGCATCACGGGCAGTAAAAACAACACCGCTAATAGCAACTTCTTCGCCTGCTACCAATGACGTTAATATCGAGAGATCTTCGGGTAAATATATATGCTTCATAACGTCACCGATGCGTGCCGCGCCGCATGACAATTGATATTCACCGCGACGGGAAGACTTGCAATATGACATGCATAGGTTTCCACAAATACATCCAAAGCAGTGACGTCACCGCCCAAGCCTTGAATACCTACGCCGGTCTCATTTACGGCATGCAGTAATTGAACCTCAAATTCAGCGATTTCTCTGTCGGAATGTCGTTGCCCGATCGTGCGAAGCAAAGCTTTTTTTGCCATCTTCGGTGCCAATTCAAACGTACCGCCAATTCCAACACCAACGATCACCGGCGGACAGGGATTCGGTCCGGCATGATGGACTGTTTCTGCCACAAACCGCACGATCTCATGCCGCTCGAGGGTAGGCGGGAACATCTTCAACGCGCTTACGTTTTCGCTGCCGGCACCTTTCGGCAAATACGCTATCGTTAGATCATCACCCGGGATCATATCGATATGAATGATTACCGGTGTGTTATCACCGGTATTAATACGTTCCAGCGGACTTTTTACAACAGAAGCACGCAGATAATAATCTTTATATATTTCACGGACAGCTTGCTCAAGCGCATTAGTTAACGTACCGTTCTCGATAAGAACACAACTGCCGAGTGTAACAAAAAAAACGCCGATCCCCGTATCCTGACATAACGGTAATTCTTCATTTTTGGCTATAAAGGCATTTTCGGTGATCTTATGCATGATACTGTGCTGAAGCCCTGTCTCTTTGTATTCAACAATACGCAATGCATCAAGCACATCGTCGGGCAAACAAAAATTGGCATCATAGACAAGTTTTTTCGCAGCCTTCAAAACCGTAGCATACGTAATACTGCGGAAATGCATTAATTATCCTTTTCAAGGCTAAAGCTTGTGAACCGCCCGAAATCTTTAAAGAAAAACAGTTTGACCTCACCCGTCGGGCCGTTACGGTTCTTTGCAACGATGACATCGGTGGTCTGATCATCAGCTTTTTCTTTATTGTAATATGCTTCTCTGTAAAGAAACATGACCATATCGGCATCCTGCTCGATAGCACCCGACTCGCGAAGGTCAGATAATTGCGGTTTTTTTGACTCGCGCTGTTCTACGGCACGCGATAGCTGCGACAGCGCCATGACCGGCACTTTGAATTCCTTTGCAATTTCCTTGAGCGATCGGGATATAATCGTAACACGTTCATTCATTGATGCGGTGAATTCTTTTATGTTCATTAGCTGGAGATAATCCACAATAATAAATTTTATATTAGAATCGGCACGGGAAAGCATTCTGCGCAACTTGGCCCGGATCTGCAACGGCGTTGTGCCTGCCGTATCATCGATATATATCGGCAGATGCGCAAGTTTTTCTCCGGCAGAGTGAATCTTATCCAAATCTTCTTTGGAGACATATCCCTGCATGACCTGATTGCCTTTTACTCCCGCTTCCATAAATATGAAGCGTTGCCCCAATTCATCCTTAGACATTTCAAGGCTGAAAACCGCCACACCCTTTTGTGTCTCGTATGCAACATTACGGGCTATGTTCAAAGCAAAGGCTGTTTTACCCACTGACGGGCGAGCAGCAAGCACGATAAGCTGGCCCGGTCTGAAACCGCCGGTTATGGAATCAAGGTCTTTATAACCTGAGATTATCGAATCGCGCATTTTTCCTTGCTGTTTGATCTCCTCGATATACGTGACCTGTTCATGAATGATCTGAGGAAGTTTTACAAAGGTACTTACGCTGCGTTCATGCACAACATCGAAAATTTTCCGCTCCGCTTCCTCAAGAAGCATTTCGATATCTGCGGTAGATTGTAATGTATCGGAGTAAATACCGCTCAACACGGTCAGTAAGCGACGTAAAAGCGCTTTATTTTTTATGATCCGTATATATTCTTCGTAATTAATAAGCTCGGAGGATTGCTCAAATAGCATGCGGATATAGTCATACCCTCCGGCAAGATCTGCCATTATCTGGTCTGGCTTGGCACTCTTGTCAAACAGCACTACAGGCTGTTGTTTGAGAAAATCATGTACAACGATAGCGTCTATTGCATTCTGTCCGCGTTTGTATAATTCAAGAATACCCCAATACAAAGCCTGATGTTCACGTTTATAAAAAACGGTAAAATCCTCGGTAAGGGTCTCAATTGCATCTGAAATTATATCATTGTTAATTAAAAGCGCCCCGAGAAGGGCGCTTTCAGCTTCAAGATCGTAAATTGCGTTTGTACCAAGTGAACGCGATGGATCAACCATTGCGGTCCCTTACGCTTTGATTTCGCTTTCCACGGTAACAGTGAACGGAGCTTCAAAGCCTTTTGTGAATTTGCAGACGATATTGTATTCGCCGACCTTATTGATATGATGCTTCATAACAAGGTATTTCTTATCAATATTCACGCCGGCAGCAACAAGGGTCTCAACAATGTTCTGGAGGGTAACGGTACCAAACAATCTGCCATTATCACCGGTTTTCATGGTGATGACAAAGTTCTTGCCTTTAACCTGTTCCAACAGTTCCTGATATTGTTTTTCTTTACGGTTTACTTTTCTGTTCTGCATGCCCTGGAGATTATCCAACACACGTTGAGCGCCGTCGGTATATACTATAGCAAGTCCTTCAGGAACAAGGAAGTTGCGAGCATAACCGTCGCGAACTTTAACTACGTCACCGGTCTCGCCGAGATTCGGTACGTTTTGTTTCAAAATTACTTTCATCTATGATCCCTGTCCCTTCCCTCACGTCTGTCTTCCCGTCTGTCTTCTCTGGTACCAGAACGGAAAAATTCGACCTTGAACGGCAGCAACGCGATCATGCGTGCTCTTTTTACTTCACGTGCAAACAAACGCTGATGTTTTGCACATATACCGGTTCTCTGGCGCGACGAGATCTTGCCGCGGTCAGAGAGAAACTCTTTCAACAGATCAATGTTTTTATAATTGACATCTTTTTCTTTAACATCACCCTTACAGATCTTGCAAAATTTGCGTCTGCGATTGAATTCAGGGCGTCCGCCAGCACTATGGCGTTTAGGTTCTCTTCTTTCGCTCATACATCCTCCTCAATTAAAACGGGATATCATCATCGTCTTTTTTTGACGAATTACCGAACGGCACATCCGTCGGTTCATACACATCTCCATCAGAGACGTTGTCAATACGTTTCTGCGCTTCTTGCGGTGTTACTGAGCCCTCGCGGCGCTCACCACTGTTGAGAAACTGAATGTTCTGCGCAACAATCTCAAAACTGGTACGTTTTTCGCCGGTCTGAGTAGTAAAAGCACGCGATTGAAGCCGGCCTTCTACTAAGACAGGTTTACCCTTTGTGAGATACTGTTGACACAGATCTGCCAGTTTTTCCCATGCGACCACCGTAAAAAATGACGCTTCTTGCGACGCAAAATCATTCACCGCGATAGAAAAATGAACAACCGTCTTACCGCTTTGGGTAGTACGGGTATCCGGATCGCGGGTCAGATTGCCTGCTATGATCACTTTATTAAAGCTGACTGCCATAATCAGTCCTCTCTTTTAATGAACATATGGCGCAAAAAGGCATCGTTAATCCGCATCTGACGTTTCATCTCTTTCAGGATTGTTTCATCCGCAAGAAACTCCATATAGACATAGTGGGCCTCCGTCTCCTTCTCAATAAGGTACGCGAGTTTTTTCTTTCCCCATTCGTCTTTTTTTAGGATTTTGCCGCTATTATCATTAATAACGGACTCGAGTTTCTGCAGCATCCCGTCACGCTTTTCGGAATCAAGCGTAGATCTTGTCAGGATGACACCTTCATACATTCTCATACGTACAACCTCCCTTCGGGTATAAAGCACCCGCATCTATGTGCGGGGCAGGGAGTGCCTAACCGTTGTCGGCACTTTTCAGACGGGCATCAATTGCCTGCGTCCTATTAACAAATCCATCCTTGTCCCGGGCCAGCAATTCGCTTCCGTATTCACGAAACTCATCGGCGGTTATTCCGTAAGTTGCATATACGCTTTCCAGCTGTTTGCATAATTCCGTATCCTGCATCGACTCACAACGAATCATGGTCGTTGCCACCGCCTCGTAGACGGTATAGTAGGTCTCATCGGTCATTCCCTGAGCAGGCGTGGTCTTATGGTCCTTGCCGCAACCGGTAATGAATAATGCGCCTATCGCAACCGCTATGAAAAGACGGTACATACGGAACCTCCCGTGCACGACATCATACTCAAAAAGACATGCCATGTCAATTGTTTTTAGGTCCTTTATTGAAAAAAACTTACAAAATTACCGCTACGACAGATAAACAAGCAGCAAACAGTCCTGACCGTTATTGTATCATAGCTTATAAAGCACCTATAAAGGATCTGCCAGGTATAATCAACTGTTTATTAGGTAATTTTCCGTTTTACAGAATTAATTATCCCGCATCGTCTATTAAAACAAACGAAAAGTTAATAACTTTCAGTGTTTGAAAAAATTATCCTTGACAAGCTATTTAATGGTGCTAATCTATTGTTTGTAGCTTGTGGTTTTGGTTTGGGCATTGGGATTTTTTTTAGGAGGTTTTTCCATGGAATTCAAAGTGTACGTAGGCAATCTTCCGTATCGCACCACAGAAGAAGAGATGAAGCAGTTTTTCGGCGAAGCAGGTACCGTAGTTGATGCACGCATTATCAGAGACAAAGAAACCAACCGTTCCAAAGGCTTCGGTTTTGTATCTTTTGATTCTGAAGAAGGCGTAAACAAAGCCATCGAAATCCTTAACGGCAAAGAATTCGGCGGTCGTCCGCTGAAAGTTGACCGCGCTAAAGCCCGCGAAAACTCGGAAAACTAAGACTTTCTGGGGGCGGTTTCTCCGCCCCTTTTTTGCTTCAATCAATAAATAGTAATGAGTGGTAATCTTTTTTAATTTATTTTAATCAACTATGCTACTGTTTGATTGATAACAGGCAGGTCGCCAATAATAATAATGAATAACGTTTTAAAAGAATATTTCGCGATGTGCGAAAGAGCATTACTCAAGCGGTATCTTTAAACGCAATCCCGGTTGTAATTTTTTAGGATCTTTCACGATCTGTGCATTTGCCCACGACAACCAGAGCCATTTTTCACGCGTCCCGTAGATCTTTTGAGCAAGATCAAATAAAGTAGTATCCTCTGGTGTAGTGATATACCAACGGATCGGGATCTTGATCTTCCATCCCGGCATGATCAGGTCGGGATCTTTTATAAGGTCCTTGTTGTAGCGATAAATTAGCGGCCATAATGCGCCCTGCCCCATATACTCAGGACGCTTGGATATCTTAGAAAGATAGTCGCCTGACTTGATCGTATACATTAAAAATGAATCTTGTTTAAGTTCGTTCAAACGTAATTCCATATTTTTTTCCCGCAGATCAAATTCGGCCAATCGTGTATCCAATTCGGCAAGCTTGGTCTCGCGTTGTTTCAATTCGGTATTCAGCTTATCAATCGTTTGCGGTGATGCAAGATTGGTCTCGGATAAATTAGCGATGGCAAGTTTGATCTCGGAAATTTTCATTTCTTCATCTTTTCGAATTGCCTGTATTTGCTCCGGTGTCAATTCGGATCTCATGGTAGAAAGGTCTTTCATATTGGATTCAACAGTATTTATATCGGTGACCATCTCGTTACCTGCAATATTGGACTTTGAGATCGTTGAATTATTGAGCTCTTTTGAAACTTCGAGTTCTTTCAATTTTGCGTCAACATCATCCACTTTTTTAACGATACCCAGCACGTCATCGATGGATTTCTGTTTTGCTGACGGGTCACCATCAGTTGGCGTAATGGTGACTGATTCCTGTTTTTTTTCGGATATGACAAATTCCAACGATGTCAACGGCATGATGCAAATCACCAATAAAGAAATAAATACTACTAGTTTCATGGTCACTCCTCAAAAAGTTTGAAGATCTGGTCGATTATCTTTTCGCGTTCTTTCTTTATCATGGACTCGCGCTCTTGTTTGCTTTTTTCTTTCTGTGAATTTTCTATCTCACGCCGCGCTATCATCTCGCCAAGTTTTTCCATAAACGACGGGGTGTCTTTAAGATAAGTAAACATCGTGCGCTTTTCAATAAAGTAGATATTTCCTTCGGACTGCATGATGCAATCGGCGCTTACCGGGTCTTTTTTCACAAGCGACATTTCGCCGATCACTGCTCCGGGACCGACGCTCACCAGATGATGCCCGTCACGCACAATATCGACAGCGCCTGAAACAACCACAAAAATCCCTTTGCCTTCCGCGCCCTGATTCAATAAATATTCACATTGTCCAAACGACACCATCGAGCCGATCGTAGAAAAACGCTCAAATTCAGCATCGTCAAGGAATGAAAAAAAATCAAACTTTGGCAGTTTCACCGGAGCAGGAGGAGGCGGTTCCTGACGCATATACACGGTACGAATCGGGAACGGTATCTCAATACCGTGTCGCGCAAAAACATAATAAATATTTCGGTACAGATGATCCCGCGTATAGGTAAGATACCGTTTATGTTCGATAATGATTCGAATCATATAGATGATGGCAAAATCATCGTAATTTTTCAAAAGGATTTCTACCGGTTCGCGGGGTACAATATATTTTACACCCACGAGAGCCTCATGGATCGCAGCATCAATTTGGGATGGTTTCGCAGCATATGATACGCCAATCTCTATATCAACTCGCTCCCGCTGATGGGGTTGTGAAAAATTAATGAGCGGCGATTGTAATATTTGTCCGTTCGGAAATACGACGAAATCATGATTGATCGTTTTAATCTTCGTGGAATACCAATTGATATCCACGACTTCGCCTTCATGATCACCAATTTTCACCCAATCTCGCACTTTAACCGGAGCATTAAGGGATATCACGATACCGGCAAAAATGTCGGAAAATGCCGATTGTAACGCAAGACCGATGATCACCGACATCACACCGAGCGATGCCAGATACGATTTCAAAGATAACGATGGAACGGCTTCACGGATAAGTAAAAATATAAAAAAAGTAATAACTAAAAACTTTATGAGATTACGCAATAGTTGGGGTATCTCAAAATGTTTGTACTTTCGAAGAAATTGTTCAAAAAACAATGCGTCGGCAAAATGAAAAACATTGTAAAATACAAAAAACCAGAACGTAAAAATAAAATACTTGAATGAAAAATAATCCGAAATCCCCGTATGAGAAACTCCCGAAAACTCCACAGCCACATTCAATGCTCCAACGAAAAACAAAAGCGTTTCCATCTTCAGCATTTTAAAGATCGGGCTTATTGAATTAACCCATTTACGAATAATGAGCAGTAAAAAAAAGACCAATGAAAATATGATTACAAGCTTAGAATAATCGAGCAGTTTTTCCCATGTCATGGAGGTAGTATATCATTTTTTAAGAATTAGTGCAAGATGGCAATTGCAATAGAATAGTTTTAAAACAGACCACGTAAATTAGTTTCAATCTATCTGGATACTGTCGATGCCTATATGGTCCCCGCATTACTTATTAGTAGCGCCGTACACCATTAATATTTTTTCATCAGAGATCGTTCGTGCCGATATTGATATAGTTACTTCGATCTTAAATTCTTTTATTAATTTTTCGGGCATCAGTTCTTGTATCAAGTCGATAAAAAGCTGCTTGCTTTCGCCGGGCAACAGAAGAAATGACGTCTCGGATATTTGAAGAAATTCAAATTTATCGGATATGTTCACTTTTACGGAATCATAGATATAGTTGTTGGTCAAGTATACTTCTTTGCTTAAAACCTGAGAATTTTTCAAATTCGTCTCAAACCATAACGATTTCGGCGTTACAGACATATGCGAACCCAATACGATAGTACTGTTTTGTCTTTTTGCTTCCTGAATTATTTCATGCAGTTCGTGCTTGGATACGCCGGAATCGATCGCGGCATTTTCAAGCTTGTGAAACTCTTCGTTGGTGAGTATTTGATTGTCCAGAAGTACATACAGCAGGTCTTTGATATAATTGTATTTCCCGGATACATGCTTTTTTTTTATGTCATACTTTTTGGGAAAATATTCATCTTTCATATTGCACCACGGGCAATCGGACAGATGTAGCGGATACATATGCATCGAGTTGAACGAACACATGGTTTTATTCAGCTTTACAAACTCGGTCATTTGTAGATACTGTTCTCGTATTGCAGTCAACCACTCTCTTGATGTAGGCCTTTTTTCGGGAGCATAGTGGCCATCAACAAAACATCTGCGAAATAATTCTTTGATAGATAACGGGTTAATACCATACGGCATTGCATACACCGGCGGAGACACATCGATATCGGGGTGATTTTCATACGGATAATAGCCGTCCGCTATCTTCTCTTCGGGTGTGTTGAGGTGTTCCACACTTGTGCCTCTTGCTGAAAAGGGGTGCGTGTTAAACATGAATAACTTGAAAAGGAGAACTGCAAGTGCAAACCGGTCAGACTGTTGACGATCTGCAATAGGTTCATGTTTTATCACTTCGGGCGCCGAATACTCAGGCATACAGACCGTGCAAGGATATACAACGCCATCTTTTCCGTGGATCTCGAAAGAATCGCAATCGATGACGGTCAGCTTGCAATCCTTCGTGGATACAAGGATATTTTTGTCGTTCAGATCGCCTATTGCATGGCCTGCCTCATGGATACTGGACACGCAACTCGCCAGATTCAAAGCGACGACATACATGTGCAGATACGTAAAACCGGTGCCAAAATGTTCAAGCCGGTAACATGCGGAGCTTGATGCGCCGGGCTTATCGCATAATAAATGGTATGCTTTAAAAATATTTGTATCAATGAGAGGCATCGTAAAACCGAGAAATTCCGTACAGGCCTCATCCGCATAAACGGTAGCAATCGGCCAGCTGATCGAGTAATGGCCGGAAGCCAACGTCGGGTCTTTAGGCGGCGCTGCGATCATCGCATCGATCTTTTTTTCCAACTCCGGTGTGCGTTTCTTTTCGTGAAATATTTTCACACAGAGATCGGGGGTGTCTGCGATAGCATATACTGTTCCTTCACCGCCGGACCCGAGTTTGGTTTCCACATGAACGGTTATAGGCAATTTCGTATTTTTATGATAACACAGCATCATTCTCCTCAAATATATATCGAGTTGAGAATACTCTGTCGTGATAATTTTGTCAACAATTCTCGGAAGTGATTCAGCATTGCCTTATTTATGGTACATCAGTATAATCATCACATGGCAACACTTCATCTTTTCGACATAGACGGCACGCTTGTTAAGCTGCAAGGCTCCGGGCGCATTGCGTTTGACCGAGCTATGGAACGCTTGTTCGGCAAAGAAAGATTGACCCATGAAATACCGATGGCAGGCACGACCGATCTTGCCACTTTTCATGCGGTGATGGATAAAATGCAGATCCCCAACGGCTTTGAAGAATACTGGCGCCATTTTGAACGACTCTTTGCCGCTGAGTTGACCGCTTTGATACAAACAACGCCCTATGTACCTTTTAACGGGGTTATCCCGTTCCTTGAAATGTTACGGGATCGCACCATTCAAAAGGCTTTGATAACGGGGAACATGCGAGTCGGCGCAGACATCAAACTAGCATGCGCCGGATTGGCCGGATTTTTTTCATGCGGAGCTTATGGCGATGATGCGCTGACACGAAACGAACTTGCTGATATCGTTGTTGACCGATGCAAACAAACGTTCTGTCGTTCATTTGATACGATCATCATGTGGGGCGACACACCGCTCGATATCGAAGCGGGAAAACATATTCAGGCTATAACGGTAGCGATCACCGGCGGGATGTATACGAAAGACCAATTGGCTGCATGCAAGCCGAATTTCATAATTGAAAACTTTTTAACCTTTCCGAGTGAACTGAACGCCATTATTGACCACGAATAATCACGACTTAACACAAACAGTTATACGTTGTCATTATCGGGCTTGACCCGATAATCCAGATTTAAAAAAAACGATTTCAAATAAGTTTCCTTGAGACATCACACATAAGAATAGCGGATCACATCGTAATGGTTCAGCGTATTCTGCACGTTACGTAATCGAACGTTTTTCCTTCAATGAATATCGAACGGAGAAATACCGACAATTTTTCATTTTTAAGAATATCATTGATTGAACCTTCGGCAATCATCGTTTTCAGCCGAATATCCAATTCGTCATACGACATTGTCCGCCGTCGCGCGATCGGCGCTTTCGCCTCTTTTAACCAGTCCTTATAGCGTTTCAATGACGACACAAGCGGGCGAATATCAGTTCCTCGCATACTGTACATATCCGCCATGTCTTGCATGATAATCTGCACTTCATCATATAACTGAAAACGATCCTTGGTTAAATCCATCGGCGGGCGCATCGGCATAGTCATCGAAAACAACAACTCGTGAATCTCCTTATATTTCCTGCGCGTATGTTCGGAACGCGGAATGCCATAAATATCATCGTTGTCATACAATGCGGCTATCTGTGCCGTTTTTTCGGGATAATGGGAATGCACAACGTTCAGAAACAATTCCTTTTGCCTGCCCGCTTTCAGTGTCATCAGCCCGGGCCATACGAAATCGACATTGAGCTCTTTTAGAGAATGATATAATGAAACAACATCATCGGTCGAATCGGTTATGAACGGGATGAACGGCATCGCCAGCACGCCGACAGCTATCCCGCGTTGTTTGAATTCACGGATGACGTGTAATCGTTCTTCGACGGAAGATGCGTTCGGTTCAAAGATCGCACGTTTCGTATCATCAAGAAGCATAAGAGATATCATGAGAACAAATCCGTTTTTTTTATTGATCGCATCACACAGATCGATGTCGCGAAGCAACCGGGATGATTTTGTTATGAGCGATACCGGATGATCTGCGGCTGCCAGCAGTTTCAAGCATCTCCGAGACAACTGCTCCGTTTCTTCCACAGGTTGATAGGCATCGGTGATACCGGAACCGACGGAGATATACCCTTTTTCACGTACCTTCGGTAATTCCTCTTCTAATAATGTGATGATGTTCTTTCTGACGGTGATATCTTTTTCAAAATCACCCGTGACGTTATACCGTTCATGCCGCCCGTCGCAATACGTACACCCATGCGCACATGCCGTATACGGCGATAAACTGAACTTCCCGGAAAATATTCCCGGTACCTTATCTTTCCGCAAAGCTTGCGAAGCATCGACGTAATGTGCAATATACGATTGTGCCATAGAGAAACATTACAGTGAATTACTTTGGATTTCAAGAAATCAATAGCGGGAATATTTTTCATGTAGTAAGTGGTTTTTATTAAAAAAAACATTTAATCCTGATAAGATAAAATGTTTGAGAATTTTGATTTACAGGTCATTCTCACTGTAATGGGATTTATTTAACGAGAATGAGTTAACTACTCTACCATCAAAGTAACTCAATTTGTCTGTTCTTTTCTTTACAGGTTCAATAAATAATTTCACATCTATATTTCGTCATAAATTTATTTATAGCATTCTGATCAACATCATTCCCTTTTAATATAATCCTCTTTAATGTATTTGAAACCGTAACATTTTCTGGCAAAAACTTTAACTTGTTGTTTGATATATCGATCTCTTGAAGCGATGGTAATTGTAATATTTGATTAGGTAATTCCTCAATAATATTATTTGAAAAACATAACTCTTTAACTTTTTTTAAATTATTTAATAATGGTATTTCGTGAATATTATTATCGTTTATAAACAACCATTCTAAAGATACCATTTGAGAAATTACACCTGGAACTGCATAAAAATCATTATAACCCAATGAGAGACCCTTTAAATTAGCTAATTGTGAACATGATTTTGGTAAATAATTAAGTTTGTTCCCTGATAAAGACAATATTTCTAATTTTACAATAGTACCAATATTATCAGGAAGTTTTTTAAGCTCATTAGCTCGCAAATCAATTTCTTGAATATTTACTGCATCACCTATCGTTTCAGGTATTTGTGATAACATATTATAGCTTACATCCAGTTTTGTTAGTTTTGTTAATCCCGTAAATTGAAACGACATTTTTTTTAGCTGATTATGATCTAAAGATAATATCTTTAATTCTTTTAATAATCCAACTTCAAGAGGGATATCATACAACTTGTTGTATGATATATAAAGTTTTTCTAACAATGTACACTTTGATATTTCTGCTGGCAATACGCTTATATCATTATCAATCAGATTTACATATCTAAGTTGAGTTAGATTTCCAATTTCTGGAGAAATATTTTGAATACGATTTCCTGCTAAATTCAAATAATTCAATTTTTTCATTGAATATAATTTTTTAGGCAACTCGACAATACCATTATTCGACAAATCAAGTTGCTCTAAATTCTCGTGAGTAAGTATTTCTAACGGAAATTTCGTTAAATGGCATAGACTTATCTGTAATGATTTTAAATTTGATAATTGAGATAAATTACTTTGAAATGATATATCTCTACATGACTCAATCTTAATCGATTTTAACTTTTTTAACTTAACAAGTGATTTCGGTATTTTTAAAAGTTGTATATTTTTAAATACTATTTCTTCTAAATTTTTATACTTTGATATTTTTTCCATTTCGTCGATATTATTATAGGTTATCGTGAGTTTATATTGATTGAATTTTTCATCAGTTTTTGCTATTGTTGCACATTGAGCCAAAATAATGACAACTATCAAGTATCCAAATAAATGTTTCATTTTTTTCATAATGCCTCCAATACTATTCAATTATGGAATAGTCCCACCTATTCCATTAATACGTTTTCTCCCACTGATTTAATTCATACGCCACATCAGCCCGATACTTCTAATACCTCACACCGAGCTCGCACGTGAACTTCTGTACGGTTTCTTCGCCCGAATCGTGCTTTCTATACAACTAACAGTATTAACATACATATCTAGTTATCAATGCGTAATAATAGCGTAAAATTTTTGTTTTGCAATTTGATTTTCAGGAATAATTTATCAAATTTCATTATTGCATGATTATATAAATCCACAATATTCAGCGACATTCGTTTTGAACAGCATATCTTACAACTACTAGATCGAACCTAATTTATACACATCTCTCGAGCACTTCGTCAGAAGCTGATTATAGAAAGAGGGCATCACTCGATGCCCCATAAAATGGATAAAGACCGTTAAAAAATGATTCCCACCGTAAACCTGATATCCATCGCAATCCCTGCAAACGTGTATTCGCGATTATCGTTGCCTAGATAGCTGCTCACGGTAAAGGATGCGGAAAGGTCATTGATATCGGAATAACTCAAGCCGGTCGAAATGATCGCCGATGAATCGCTCATATTGGCAATACCGTTGATGTTCAGCGAAATATCGCTTGAGATGAACTTACTGACCGTGGTGAACATTGCCAGATAATACTTTCCGAAATTGTTGGGCTCATATAGGCCGTTGCCGTAAAAATAGGCAGCCTTCGGTCCCATCGGGATCATAGTGTCATCAACGACAACGGGTCTATCATAGAGATAGATACCGGAATCATCCAAAATGTTTTCCTCATACCCGCGATGATTATAGTAACCTTCCACGGTCACGGAAATTTTATCTTGTACATCGCCCAGATCAAACGATTTACTCAACCCGAGCGCTGCGCGCGGTACCCATTCATCGGAAGTTTTTTCGAGATACAGCGATCCGGCGTTTTCATTCATGACGGGATAATTATCGCCGTAGGTTAGGCTCAACTCGCCCGAGATATCGATCTTAAACAAACGCGTTGAAATATCATACCCGTATACCGGCAGAAATCCTTTTTTGCCCCACACGGCCAGCGCCATCTCCGTCTCGCCCATAAGCCATTCGAATTTATACGCTCCGGCAAGCGTATCGGCATTATCTGCTTTTCCGGTATCGATAAAGGTATATATGTTTGCCTTTGTGCCGAACGGAATATGCATTTTCAAACCGTACGCGCCTTCGCGTGATCCGATCTTGTCGATAAAGCTTTTCTTTTCAACATTGATCAGATCGGTAGGGTTGAAGAAATAACAGCGTCCCCATTGCAGCACTTGCTTACCCGTACGAAAATACAGCTTGTTTTTATAATTTAAATCTATGAACAATTCCCGGAGCCAATATTGCGTCTTGCCGGTATCAGGCGTATATTCGACCTCTAGATTAGCAAATCCTTTGATACCTTTTTTCAGGCGCGCATCGAGCAGGAGGTTTCCAGTCATATAGGAAAGAAGTTTGTTATCGTTGTCATCGCCCGTCCGCCACCAATCACGGGTAAGCGAATACGTGTTCACGCTTGTGATCTCGCCTGATATGCCGAGTGTTTTCTTTTCTTTTTCATTCATCGTTTCATTATCAACGATTTTTTTATTGTCGGTTACGGTCTCGGTATCGCCGAACAGATCGTCTTCGTTAACCTCCTCGGCAAACACCGCTCCTGCCGACAACCATAGAATTATGAACAATAGCCGCAACTTCATATCCCGCCTCCTATTTGCTCAGATTCTCAAGATACGGTTTTGTAAATATCGCATCGTCCAATTTGGCCGTCGAGATACCGGATATCTCCACAATGGTCTTGTTGCCCTTTTCAAACTCGTCTACAAATATCTGCTGGATCGCCACAAAACGTCCGTCCACGGTCGTATACTTCGGGTAGAAGGCCGTCTGCATAAGCGTACCCGACGCGGAGAACGATTGTTCTTTGAGCGGCAAAGAATTATCCTTACGCACCCAGTATATTTTTTTCGGATAATCAACATCATTCACTTTCGCTTTGATCTCAAACTTATAGACAGGGATCTTACCGAGCATCTCCTCAGTTATGATCTCTTTTCCGGAAGCATCCTTGGCAGCTTCATACATATCCACCATTTTACGATTCTCAAAGTCGTCACCTTTTGCGTCTGTTCCGCCAATGCTCTCATCGCGGTTGATATGCTGGAATGTACGGGTATTGCGGCGATACATCCAGAAATTGTCGCCGACGCGCAGGTAACCGTTACCTTTGTCGGCTTCCGGAGCAAGCATAACGATAAGGAATGAATCATCGGAATCCCTGCGGTAATACATCATCTCAATGAGCTTTGTACCTTGCTCCGCCTTCTGTTGGGTCAGCGATACTTTTGCGCGTACATCCGACTTCATCTCCATGATCTCGTCGAGTGTCCGCAAAATGGTATCGATCTTTTGGGCATTAACGACCACAGCCGCACTGAGCAGCACCAGTAACAACAACACTTTTTTCATGTCTAAACCTCCATTATTCTTGTTCTTGTATGTTCTTTACAATGTAATCCCAAACAGGGTCACGATAATCGCTGTATTGGGTCAATGTCAATCCTATCGGAATATCCGGCAGTAATGAATGACTGTCGCTATCCGTTGTCTTAAAATAGTTCGTTGAGTATGAGACGGTCATACCGGAATTCGGTAACGTAAATGTCTTAACTTCACCGAAATGATTCGGGCTGCCGCCTGTCGGTTCTCCGATCACGATAACGCCGAGCTCAGTCCTCAAGCGCATGGCATTAAGAATCGCCGATGAGAACGTCCTGCGTCCGACAACGCAATAAACGGTCGGTAATGTTCCTGCTTTTTTCCGCTTGATCACAGCATCAATGAGCGGATCAAACACTGCGGAATTCCCGCCGCCGTTGTTGCGCAGATCGATCACCAACGCTTTACACGCGTCACTGTCGATTGCCGGCAACAATCGCGCTTGAAAATCAGCGAACGATTCTTTCGGCCACTCGGCACACACGTTATAGGCACAATACACAATACCGGTGGGCACGTCCGTAACAAACCAATAAAACTTACTGCGGTCTTTCAGAAAATACGGCTTACGCTGTTCATCTGGCAAACCGCCGGCCCATACAACATTCGGTACTTCTTCATAGCCGATCGGCACAACAGCCGTCTCGGTCAGTTTCCCCGAGTTTGACCGAACACAGATCGTTACCGATTTCTCCTGTGTAATGATACCGGCTGCTTTCAACACTTCCATGCGGGTTATCCACGACGGGACAGTGTTTTTTAACTGGGCATCATTCTCATGCGGTATGATCGCCGATAACCGTTCGATCACATCCCGGATCGGGATCCCGTTCAGCGAAATAATTATACCGTTCAACAGTTTTTTATATGGAGCGCTGCAATTATACACGGTCAATCCGTCATCGAACCAATATATCCCGACGGGAAGCGTTTTTCCGCGAGGAATATCGAGTGTCGTATGCGCATCACCGATCGATGCAACGATCCGCAGCAATGCGCCGATCCGTTGGTCCTCGGTCATACTCGGCAGATCTGAAAACAAACGGTCGATGCTTGCGTCAAAATCGTTCTCACTGGTTACGGTGAACGGATCACAATGGCTTTTTTTCAGAGTTTCCGAAAAATAACGCACATCCTCGGTCCATGCCGTATCCGACATAGGCTTTGCCGTTACCGAAGCAACACACCAGAAAATGACGATCAAACAAACACCGACCGTACGCATACTTAATTCTCCTTCTTATTCAAAATGACGCAATGCATCTGCTGCATTCATTTTAGCGGCTTTATTTGCCGGGAAAAATGCCGTTACGACAGCTATGGTCAATATCAGCAACAGATTACCGAATATCCCGCCAAAGGTCGGCAGAAAGCGTAAATGACCGTTTACCAACAACATTCCCAACGGATTGTCTACGCTGGAATTTAAGGTAATATGCGAGAACAATCCCATTACTACAAATGCCAGCACTATACCTGCTATACAGGCAAATAATGTCAGAAAGAACGTTTCCAAGATAAACGAATTACGGACATCGGTCTTCTGCATACCGATCGCACGGATGGTGCCTATCTCGCGCGTCCGCTCCCGGATGGTCATACGCAACGTATTAACGACGCCGATAAGAATGATGAAAAACAGGATCATGACGGCGATCAGCGTGATCAAATTGAGCGCATTCTCAAGCTTCAATACATCGCTTGCCGTCTCGTACATTGTCGATACATCGATGACCGTCGCTTTCCATTTGCGTTTTCCGAGATCACGGTATTTTTGTGCGGCTTCCGTGCTTGTTTTTGTGCGGTCAAGCAATATCCACTCGGTGGTCAATGCAGGATAAACTGCATCGCTTTTCACGGGCAATACTTTTTCATTACCGCCCGTCAAAGTGCGCGGAAGTTTATCATAATACATATCGTAAAACTCATTCTCAACGGTCAATACGGCCGAATCAAAACGCTCATCCGTGAATGAGGCAACATGCGTCACATCAAGATCAACGGTAACGTCACCGGCATATAACGATCCGTAACGGACCATCAAGCGGTCACCCGGTTTGACATTCAATGCCTTTGCAAGTTTTTGCCCCACGATAACGGTATTTTTACTGTGCAACGTTTCCTGCTTACCGGATACGAGGGTAAACAATTTAAATAACGCGTCGTGTTCCTTTTCATCATATTTATACCCGTATACGATCGCATCTTTTCGAGCTGTTGAGTTCTTCTTTGATATTGTGCCCGGAATATACGCAAGTCCCGGTTCAAGCGCTTTATGGATGGCGTCAGCTACTTTTACGGCATCTTTTTTTGCATCGCGTAAATTAAGCTGTATTGTGCCGGTCTCCCATTCGCTGTAAGCCATGAGCCTTTTCAAATCACGTATCTGTAGGAAAACAACACCTGACATGAATACGTTGTCATTCTTCATGATGCCGATAACGGTCAGACGGGCCGCCTGTTCCTGCCCGAGCACCGTTTTAAATCGTACACGCAAAACATCATTCATTTTCACGTTCAGGTATTTTGCCTTTTCATAGGAAAGAATAACAGGGTTTTCCACATCGGTACGGTTGAGGTCTTCATATTTTCCTTCGATCATCTTAAACGACTCTTCAACTTCTTTGCGGGTCTCCTCGCTCAGGTCTTGCTTGGTGTCTATCCCCACAACCATTACGTTGTCGGATTTACCGTTACCGATCGCACGGCAAAACACTCCCACTGATTCATCATATTCAAGCACGCCGTATTCATTATTGTTTATCTCAGCATTTTCTTTAATAAGATCCATTATACGCGTTTTGTCTCGAAAGATCTGACGCTGTGTCCCGCCTTTTTCATTAAAGCTGATACGCACATGTCCGGCAACATACCGAACTATCTTATTGAACATAATATCGGAAATACCGTGCGAGAATGAACTCGCAATAACCAAGATCATCATACCGAACGCTATGGCAGTGCCAAGCAGTATGTTTCTCCGTTTCTGACGGAAAAGGTTACGCAGACTGATCATTGCTATCAAATTCATATATCCTCCCTATTCACGCGATATGGCGTCAAGCGGTGTGATCGACTGAGCCACTTTTACCGGATAAATAACTGCTATCAATGTAACCATGGCAAGCTGCAGGATCGTTATAACAATGTCAAACGGTGCAAGCTGCGGATTCATGGTATCTCCGCCGTACATGAGCTGCAGGAAATCATTTTGCGTTGTGATATGCATGCCGGGTAATACGGTGACCGCTATAATACCGATCACGATCCCCAATCCGCCGAACATTGCGGAAAGCATTGCTGTCTCGCCAATGAACATATTACGGATAAAACCTTTTTGTGCTCCGACGGCACGCATCATGCCGATCTCGGATGTGCGCTCCAATGCAGCCATGCTCAATGTGTTCACGATTATGATGATGGCCACAAAGAACAGGAACATTACAAAGCCGAATAATACTGCCTTGATCAGCACAGCCATGCTTCCCAAAACACCGGTCGCTTTTTGCCACGATATCACGCGAACCTTCAGATCTTTTTCTTGTAATAATCTTGTGATCTCTGCGATCGCTTTTTTTTGATCCGTACCTTTTTTAAACCGCATCATGATCATATTATATGTTCCCGCCTCAATATCAATCGGTGCTTCTTCTTTTTTCGTAATGGTAAGATGCCCTTCATCCAATGTGCCGGTATCAGATACCATCATTGAATCGGTATTGAACATATCGTCAAGATTTTCCGATTCAAGAAGCGCTTTCTTATCTTTAGGAATTTCCACAAGCTTATCAGAAGCATTAAAATAGCCCATACACTCTCGATAGGACTCGATATCGGTGAGAATAAAATGCCCCCAGAATGTATTGAGCGCTTTATATTTTATGATCCCCTTTACCCCGAGTCGTATATCGCTCGTAGTATTGTCGTTGTTATAGCCCATGAAAACGATATTCTCTTTTGTTCTCAATGTATCTTTATCTTTCATCGCCTCTTTCGTAAGATTTCCCTGGATCACAGCACCGTTCTCAGGCAAAATCCAGATGTTTGATGCATTATAATATTCTTCCCGCCCCCATGCAGGCATCAACATACCGATTTCACCCGGTTTCAACAGCGTTCCTTCGATCGTTGTGATATTGTCCGGAAACATTTTCTGATACTCGGCAAAATCAACACCGAGCAAATATTTGAAATCCGGCGTGCCGTCCTCGTCATCATTAAGGACCATCGCCATGTTCTTTCCTGCCGGCAGATAATACTCTATAAATGGTATTGTCTGTAAAACAGCTTTAATATCTTTATAATTATTGATCTCTTCGACCGGGCGGCCGTACATCTCAAAAAGCAAGTTATCGGTCTGCTGCTTATCGGAAACGATCACGGCATCGCCGAGAAAACCGTTGACGATATTATCATGCAATCCCTGATCCATCCCGACAATAATGCCGTTGCCTATGGTCATGATGAGTGCCCCGAAAAATAGAATAATACCGATGACCAGGCTTTTTGTCTTATGGCGCAATATATTACGCCATGCTATTTTTAATATCAGTTCCATATGCCGCCTCGTTATTCTTTCTCTATGAGGCCGTCTTTGATCTTCACGATCGCACGAGCATATTTGAGAACATTAGCGTCATGCGAAGAAAAGATGAAGGTCGTCTTTTCAACTTCATTCATTTTCTTCATAAGTTCCAATATTTGCGAGCCTGTGACAGAATCCAGGTTGGCAGTAGGTTCATCGGCTAGCACGATATCGGGATTAGTGATAAGCGCCCGGGCGATGGCTACACGCTGACGTTGCCCTCCTGATAGCTCGGCAGGACGATGTCGGATATGTTCGCTCAAACCCACTTCATCAATAAGCTTTTCTGCACGTTTACGTGCTTCTGCTTTCGTATGGGTTTTCATAAGAAGCAAAGGAAATTCTACATTCTCCACAACATCGAGTACGGGGATAAGGTTGAATGTCTGGAAAATAAACCCGATCTTGTTCAAGCGTATGTTTGTGATCTCTTTATCGGTAAGTGTTGTTATCTCTTGTCCGTTTACTTTAACGGAACCCTCGGTGGCATGATCGATACAGCCGATAACGTTGAGAAGCGTGGTCTTCCCGCTTCCCGATGGTCCGATAACTGACATGAAGTCGCCTTCCTCTACGCTGAAATCTACTCCGCGTAAAGCATGTACCGTTGTGTTACCCAATGCATAATTCTTCTTTAAACCGTTGATCTCAATGATCTTCATATAATCCTCCTTAAAACTATTCTTCATCACTATGACCGTCAGAATCCGGCCATTTCTCTGCCAGAGCAAGTAGTCGTGCAAAATCCAGATTTATCTGTTCAAGACTTATCGGTTGAACAACGATTGACATGATTATCATGCCCCATACTTTTCTGAGCATAGCCATAAGATCCAATTTTTGAAATTCCCTATCATTATGATCCATCTCCTGCATCATCTCCGGTGGAATATCCTGAACTTCCTGTAATAACGACAAAACGCCGTTCGATGTAGTCCACATCATGATCTCGATCTCATGGGGATTGGTATCTTTTTTTATGACCCCCTGCTCAATACAAACTTTAATAGCGCTTACGCCAACCGCCCAAATCCGATTATTTGCTTCAAAGGTCTTCATCCCGATCTCTCGAAGATCCTCTTTAAATAATCCTTCATGATCATGCCGCGATGACAAAACAGCAAAATGTTTCGGATATCGCCTAAAAAACTCCACATAAGCCACGCCTATGAGCATATAACACTCAAACGGATTCTTTCCCTGCGAGCAAAAGAACTCCATCATATCGGCGAGTTTGTGCAAAGCACGATGCAAGACTGTCAAAAACAATTCTTCTTTGCTTTTATAATAAAGATACAGCGTAGCTTTACTCAACTCGCATGCGTCCGCAACATCATTCATCGTTGTACCGGCAAGACCTTTTTTAATGAAGATCCTTTCGGCATGTTCCAATATTGCTTCCTTGCGTTGTTCTTTTTCTCGCTGCTTGCGTTCAGTAATTCCCATCATTCACCTCCCCTAGACAATGACCATCGGTCACACACTGACCACGAGTCAGATTGTAGCACGACGAAAATAACTGTCAAGAGAATTTATGACCACTGGTCATTTTTTATCCGACATTCAGAATTGTTTCTATTTATGAACTCGGTTAACCATTGGTCGTTGATATGCGGAACTAATCGCCCTTAAAATTGTATTAATTATTACAATGGCAGGAGGTAACCTTGTTTAGAAATTTTTTATTATATTCTTTTATTACGTTATCGATGACTTCATGCATTAACATTGATATCACAACATCGAAAATCCTTGTTGAAACCGATACGCAGACTACCATTGAATTCGAACATATGGAATACACTATAAAAATCGATAAGCCCGTATATACGCAAAATGATGAGGTGCACGCCAGCTTTTTCATTACCAATACAACGTTTGATACCTTCGAAGCGGAGATACAGGAAGGCTTACCCTATCGTTGGGAACTCCTCAATTCAAAGGGCATCAAGATACTATCATCACGACCATCAGGATCCTTGCAGATGATGAATTATATGATAAGTTCAAAATCTACTGTCAGATATGATTTTATCATTGATTTTTTTCAGATAAACGGGCAAGGTAAATCACTCTCTTCCGGATATTATACATTATCAATATCTCTGAATTACCCGGATGCAATTGGTGTAGCTATCACCATCTACGTAAAATAGTCTATGGTTATTATTACGCATAGTAAGTATCATAGTGTTCCTTTTGGCAATTGATTTAACTCCTAATTGATATTAACCAGGATACTAAACTAAAGAAAATTTCACGTAAATACATTTTCTGAAAAATTATTTCATGCAATTTAAAAATAAGACTTGAGAAAACACATGATATTGTGTACTATCGCCCTATGAAAACTTTCATCGTTCCTATCCTATCAATTCAACCAACGCAATTGTTCATCAATGAACAAAAATTGACCGATATTCAAAACATCATTCGTGAAAAAAGATTTGTCATGGAACCCATTCCGATCAAAGTAATAAACGGGAAATATTGTTTTGTCGACGGGCATACGCGCGCTTATGCACTATATCAATCCGGTATCCGCGAAATAACGGTCTACGAGGAACTCGACACACTCGATTGGCACTTGTATGAACATTGCATTGAGTGGTGTGCAAATGAGAATATCACGTCAATTGCCGATTTCCACGAGCGGATAATCCCCAAAGATACGTATGAGACCATCTGGATAGCACGCTGCGGACAATTGCAAAAAGAGCACGGCGCATCTTTGCGTTCAAACTGATTACTTTCACTTGACAATATTTCGCCATTCGCTACTATCAATCCATGGAAATAAAGAAAAACGACATAATTACGCTGAAGATACAGGATCTTTCACATGACGGAAAAGGTATCGGCAGATATGATGATCTGGTCGTATTTGTACCGGGAGCTTTGCCCGACGAGACCGTTGAAGTGAAAGTAACGAATTGTAAGAAAAAATTCGCCGAAGCGGAATTAACGAAGGTCATTGACAATGTGTTCTACCGCACCGAGCCGGCTTGCCCTCATTATGCACCGTGCGGCGGCTGTGATTTCATGCATGTCAAATATGACAAATCGATAGAGCTGAAGCGAAAAATGTTGCATAATAATCTCACTAAAATCGGCAAACTTGACTTTCCAATTCAGCTCATAGAAACGATCCCTGCACAAAATCAACTCTATTACCGCAATAAAGTTTTGCAACCTGTAGGAAAAAATAATAAAAACGAATTGGTTTGCGGCTTTTATCGTGAAGGAACTCATGCGATCACCGAAATACCGGAGTGTAAAATTGAAGATATACGCGCAAAAGAACTTATCAACTATCTTATTGATGAAATTAAAAAAGCCGGAATCGCACCCTATGACGAAGATACACACACCGGTTATCTCCGCGCTATCGGGTACCGCATGGAGCGCCGCACCAAACATATCATGCTTGTATTTGTAACAACAGCGAATGACCCTACTTTGCTTGAACCGATCATTCAGCGTGCCGATTTTCGTTTTGCCAATATTAAATCAGTGTATCTGAATATCAATCCTGCTCAGACAAATCGCATTCTCGGCGATACGAATGTACTTTTGAGCGGCGCAGAATATCTCGATATGTATCTGGGGAAAGCAATGTATAAAGTAGCGCCTCAAACGTTTTTCCAGGTCAACTCAGAGCAGGCAGAAAAGCTTTTTCAAAAGATAATCGAACTTTTACCATTTGAACGCTGGGGGATCGTTTGGGACCTCTATGCCGGCGTCGGAGCGATATCCTTTTATATCGCCTCAGAATTCAAACGCATCTACCTTGTTGAACAGGAACCTGAATCCGTGCGTATGGCACAATTGAACAAACAAAAAAACCTTGCCGATAATGTAACGATCCATGAAGGCGATCTGGAAAACTTCGATCTCGGGCAATTAGAAAAACCAGATGTGGTCATTATCGATCCACCTCGCAAAGGCGCATCGGACAGTGTTGTGAAAACATTGCTCACGGTAAAGCCGAAAAAAATAATCATGATCTCATGCAACACCGCTACGTTGGCGCGTGATATACAGCGCTTATCGGAAACATATACCGTAAAACACATAACACTTGTGGACATGTTCCCCCAAACGCATCATATTGAGACGGTAACACTGCTCGAAAGGATCGATCGTGACGAATGAAGATTTGAAAAAAAAAGCGCTAGATTATCACGAGTTCCCGGTTCCCGGAAAACTGGCCGTAACGTCACTGAAACCCTGCACTACAAAGGACGAATTATCGCTTGCCTATACACCGGGCGTAGCATTCCCCTGTCTTGAAATTGCAGCTAATCCGCATGATGCATACCGCTATACAAATAAGAAAAATCTTGTGGCCGTGATCTCAAACGGCACAGCCGTACTGGGATTAGGCGATATAGGCGCATTAGCCGGCAAACCCGTCATGGAAGGAAAAGGCGTGCTGTTTAAACGTTTCGCCGGTATCGATGTCTATGATATTGAGATCGACGAAAAAGATCCTGAAAAATTGATTGCGATAATCAGATCCCTGGAACCTACATTCGGCGGCATAAACCTTGAAGATATCAAAGCGCCTGAATGTTTCCATATCGAACAAACATTAAAAAATATGATGAACATCCCCGTTTTTCATGACGATCAGCACGGCACGGCAATAATTGTCGGCGCCGGTTTATTGAATGCGCTTGAATTGAACGGTAAGAATATTAAAACGATAAACGTGGTCTTCTCAGGAGCAGGCGCTGCAGGCACATCATGTGCTAAATTTCTCACCAAACTCGGTGTGACACACGAACAGATTTTCATGTTCGATAAAGAAGGCCCTCTCGACGCTTCTCGTGAAAAATCATTAACACCTGACCAAGCAGATTTCGCTCATAATACGTTCAAGACACTAAAGGACGCTATGAAGGAAGCGGATGTATTTATCGGAGTTTCTATCGGGGGAATAGTGTCTCAAGACATGATACGCTCTATGGCAGCACACCCTATCGTCTTTGCCCTTGCCAATCCGAATCCGGAAATTACCTACCCCGATGCAATCGCATGCCGAAAAGATATTATAATGGCTACAGGGCGTAGCGATTACCCGAATCAAATAAATAATGTACTGGGATTTCCATTTTTGTTCCGCGGCGCATTGGACGTCTCCGCTAAAGCGATCACTGAGAACATGAAGATCGCCGCATCGTTAGCCTTGGCAAAGCTTGCAAAAGAACCGGTCCCGGCCTATGTGAAAGATATTTATAAAGTAAATTTGGAATTTGGAAAAGACTATATAATACCAAAACCATTTGACCATCGTGTACTCATCGAGGAATCTCTTGCCGTTGCACAAGCTGCAATGGACGAAGGTGTCGCTCGTGAAACCATTGATCTTAAAAAATATCGCACTCGTCTTGAGATATTGGCATCACAGCTTCATACCCAATGAACAATATCAACAAAATCAATAAAAAAAGGGCAGATATATCTGCCCTTTTTTTTATATCTAACAG
>CAZIJP010000004.1:0-47426 GCA_964539615.1 uncultured bacterium | reverse complement strand
AAGATACTTTCGTTAAGGAAGAGAATAAAATCAAATATCAGGAAGGCGAGACCAAGCAGTTCAATTTTATGGACACCGAGGTCACCACAGAACCCGCTTCTGAAAGAAAAGTTTCCGGGTATAAACCTAAGCCGGTAAAAGTCGTCGATACTCAGGACAAATCAAACGACGAAGCAAATAGATTACAATATGAGATGGAAATGAACCCTTTTATCATTGAATCACGTGATAAAGAATTTGGTAAGATCATCAAGATAGAGAATGATGCTCTCAACGCAGTCCTGAACGGGATCGTGTATATCAATAAAGGTGAAAAGCATAAAGTAAAAGAAGGAGATGAATTCATTACCTATTCGATTTCATCTGAAACAGTTGAACATCCGATCACATTTGATAATATAGGTGAGATCATAATTCCGAGCGGAAAATTAAAAGTATTGATGGCTTATAAAGATACCAGTAAGTGTCAGGTTATTTCACAACTAAATACAATTCCGGTTGGCTCAAGTATAGTGACCGAATATTCAAAGATAGTGTTAAGCGAGAAAAACATAAAAGCAAATTATGAAGGGTACATCATATATCTTGATAAAGGGCGAAATAATGCCGGGCTTGGTGCTATTGTGTTCATTGACCGTGGCATTAGGCAGAGTGTAAAAGCAGGCATGTATTTTGACGTTTTTACAGTGAAAAAATATACAAAAGGCCTTGATGGTACTATTAAGGAGATTCCTTCTCAAATCAAAGGGCGTATTAAGGTTATAAATGCCCGTGAAAATACATCAACATGTATCGTGGTAGGTGTTGAAACAAATGAGACGATCTCTGCCGGCGACCGGATCGTTGTGGAGTAATGAACGAACGATTTATTTACCTTGCGCTGAGATACTCAACATCATTCAGCGCAAGGGGCTTTCATAAATTAATTGCCTATTTCGGTGACCCCCAGAAGCTTTTCAATGCTTCATTGAATGATCTGTTGACCATTGACGGGATCAATCGGCAAAAATGCGAACAACTGATCGCTGATCTTAATAATTTTAACATTGAAAAAACTGAGCGCGAATTACATGACAGGAATATTTCCTTTTCAGCATTTTGCGATGCCACCTATCCAATTGGGTTAAAAGAAATATTTGATCCGCCGTTGGTATTGTTTACAAAAGGGCAACCGCTTTCAAGCCGGCAGTATGCATTAGGTATTGTCGGCACACGAAGGGCTTCTGCTTACGGCAAGAGAGCAACTGAGATGATAGTCAACGGCATGGAGGCGATCGGCGGGACGATCATTAGCGGGATGGCAAAGGGTATCGATAGTATCGCCCATAGCACTGCATTAGAGAGATCATTATATACAATAGCTGTGCTTGGTACCGGTGTCGATCATATTTATCCGTATGAAAACAAAGGTTTATATGAAAAGATCATGGCAAGCGGGACCATAGTAAGCGAATTGTTACCCGGTTCCAAACCGGAACGGTTCACATTTCCGCTGCGCAACAGAATAATCAGCGGGATGTCTCGGGGAGTGGCTGTTATTGAGGCGTCTTTAAAAAGCGGCGCTATGATAACTGCAAAATATGCAGTGGAGCAAAACAGGGATGTATTTGCAGTGCCGGGCAGTATATTTTCCGACAATTCTTCTGGTGTTCACTTTCTGATAAAAGAAGGAGCCATTGTACTGGAAAAACCTGAAGATATTTTTAAACAGTGGAATATTTCATCAATTGAACAAGCTGCGGAAAAAATCATGAGAATTCAATTGACAGAAGATGAAAAAAGAATTATAGATGTCCTTGCGACATCACAGGGATTGCCTTTGACCATAGATGATATTTATGCTCGTGTAGCGCAAACAATGTCGTTAAATTCGGTAATGTCAACTTTAATGATGCTAGCAATGCGAAAAGACATTGATGAAGTGCAGGGAAAGCAGTATATTTTATTAAAAGAGGTTATATAGAGTGAGCACTACGAAACAGGTCTTACAGTTGATGATGGCGATACTTTCGCAAGACGGTCCGGTTGAAGAACGGCGCTTGCGAGCTGTTGAGTTATTAAAACATGAAGGATTTGATCCGGTATCGATCAATGAGATCATGGCCTTTTTTGATCCTGCTGAGATCGTCTATGTAGAAGAGACGACCGACAGCACTCATCCGATAAATGGCGTGCGATTATTTACCGTTTATGAATGTGCAGCTATCACAGAAGCAGCTCGAGAACAATTGACCAGGTATCAATATCTCGGCCTAATAAACGGTAATGACGCAGAGGAAATAATTTCGATCGCTTTAAGTAATGAACGTCCGGTCGATGAGGAAGAGATGTTGCGTATCATCGCATCATTCACCGGTACCGATATCGACCTTAATTTTCA
The DNA here is from genome assembly GCA_964539615.1 of uncultured bacterium. Taxonomy (GTDB): domain Bacteria; phylum Macinerneyibacteriota; class Macinerneyibacteria; order Macinerneyibacteriales; family CAYRFE01; genus CAYRFE01. Next base: position 45,046 of record CAZIJP010000004.1, on the reverse strand, counting down.
ATCGCCGTATTTTTGATATTTTCATTTACGTCATAGTATTATGAAACGGACATTTTTTAGATGTCCGTTTTTTATAAAAGAGTTCTCTATCATTTAAATTCAATCGGTACAACCGGAACATTATTAATAATAAGATCACGTCGTTTATCCATAAATTGTGCGATCCACCCGCGAAGATTTGTAGGGTTCAAACTTCTGAGCACGACGGTATATAATAGTATTTCACGCATTTTTAGATATAACGGTACAGTGGCAATAGTGTCTGACGTAAGGGTGTTTTCTTTGGTGTATCCTTCCATGAATGCTTGCCAGAAGTATTTCCCGTAATCCTCAGATGTATTCCCGGCAGGGGGGACAACAGCTTCATAGAACAACGGCATGGCGATATCATGAGCGTATCCCATATACACAGAATCATCAAAATCAAATAAGGTAATTTTACCGTTATCAACAAAAAAATTACCTGAATGAGCATCTGAGTGAATTAAACCAAATGAATCCCGGGTTTCAGGAAGAGCTTGTATTGATTGCACGGCAGAAAGAAATAGTTGCCGTAATTCACGGTCATTTTCCGGGAGGTAATCCACAAGAGGCAATACTTCCTCATCCCAACGCTGGCGTTTTCGTTTTTCTGATACCGGTTTATAATTAGCGGTTGCTTTTTGCATTTTACCGATCACTTCTCCCCAATGGCGAAGTATCGGTTCGGTCATTTGATCATTGCCGATATGCCCGCCGGAAGCTTTCTCGAAAGCTGCAACGACGAATGACCCGCCTTGGCCGTCATCGATCTCCGAAGCGAATTCGCCTGACGTATTCTTTATTGGCCGTGCTACAGGAACAGAATGTTCATAGAGATATTCGATCCAGTCAAGTTCAGCTAAGACCAAATTGATCGGACGACGTGAACTGTGAGCGATCCGAAGAATATACTGACAACTGTTTTTTTCAAACTGATAAATGAAATTTTCAAATCCCCCGACTTTAACTACAGTAACAGCATCAAATTCTTTAGCTGCCGAAGTAAGAATAGAATCAGTAAAATACGATGCAATCGTTTTGTCCATAAGTATCAACCTCCCTGTCAATTATACACGAAAAAGGATAAATTGTTGCGGAAAGCGTAAGATTATTTTGATCATTTAACCGTTGATTTTTTATACGAGAGCACGTATATTTCATTAAAGATATACGAAGAAAGGACTGGCCATGATAAGTATCATTAAAAATGTAGAAGTGTACGCTCCGGAATATATCGGAAAAAAAGAAATACTAATCACCGGAGAAAAAATAGTCGGGGTTGTTAATCCCGGAGAAGTTGTTTTGAAAGGGATTGATATCAATGAAATTGATGCGCGGGGAGTTATCGCCGTGCCGGGATTTATTGACGGTCATATTCATATTGCCGGAGCAGGCGGAGATGGAGGGCCGGTCACAAGAACGGAAGGACTTCAGTTGGCAGACATGCTACATGCAGGTATTACAACGGTGGTCGGCTGTCTTGGAACAGACGGATTTACACGAAATATCGAAAGCGTGTTGATGAAGACAAAACAACTGCGAGCACTTGGTGTATCGGCATATATGCTGACCGGCGCATATCAAGTACCGACACCGACACTCTTGGGTGATATCGGCAGAGATATTGCTTTGGTTGATGAGATCATTGGCGCCGGAGAGATAGCTGTCGGCGATCATCGATCATCGTGCCCGACGCCTGAAGAAATTGCACGTATCGCTTCGCAGGCACGCGTAGGGGGATTACTCGGCGGGAAATCAGGTATAGTCGTTATTCATCTCGGGAGTTCTGCCGCGGCATTTGCAACTCTTTTTGAAGTTGTGGAAGTTACGCAAATTCCGCCTAAGCAATTTTTACCGACCCATTGTTCTCGCAGTAAACAGGTTATGGATGACGCAAAACGGTGGGGAAGGATCGGGTATTGCGATATAACGGCATCTACGACAACCGAAAGCGACGAATCGGCCGCTGCGGCTGTAGTTGAATTGCTGAATTCCGGCGTGCCGTTGGAACATATAACCATGACATCTGACGGATGCGGCTCATTGCCGAAATTCAATGAAACAGGCGAATTGATAGCGTTAAGTTATGGCACACCGAGCGCATTGACAGAATCGTTTCGAATGCTGATACGCAGTTGCGGTTTGGTCTTGGCGGATGCTTTACAGATCGTTACCTCAAACCCTGCCCGGATTTTGGGATTGACCGGTAAAGGTAAAATAGCAGAAGGGTATGATGCCGATCTTCTTTTACTTGATCGAAATGATCTGAGTGTAAAACAGGTTATCGCTCGGGGCGCAGTGAAATTATGATGGTTACGTATTTCTTTTATCAATTTTTACAAGGATGACCACTATGGCGGACGAAGGCGCAAAAAAATTATATAATCGAAAAAAACCCGCACATCCCGCGGAAAAACATACAAAAGCGAAAAGGTGGTTCAAGCAAAAGTCACGACGGTCATTACGGCAGTATTTGAAAAAAAGATTACAAAAAAATGACGAATAGCACATCGCAAGATTGAGCGAGAGCAACCGGCTTAAAGCAAATACGGAACTTGTTATTCGTGAGATTGTTTTAAGACCATACAGGGAGGAATTTACTATGCGTTTAATGGGTTTGTTCCTAGTGATGGTCTTTACGTATGTGTCATTGATATCAGCTGATGAATTATGGGATAAAGCGGTTGAAATATTTGAAAAAAGCAAATCCTATGAGGCGAAGACAATGTATATGGTCATGGAAGAGTTGAAGAAAGACGGCAGTGTGACTGAAAAAAATGAGATATATTTAGATGTCATTACGAATTCTGATGGAAAAAAAGATTCGAAGGTCGTTAAGATCATCAAAAACGGAAAAGACGTTACTGAAGATATTATGAAGAAAAAAGATGCACTTAACGGAAAAAAAGATGAAAAAAAAGAAAGCTTTTCAATGCAAATGGATATGCTTGCCCGGGATAAACAACATTCGGTTGTATCTAAACGGCTTGATCAAACCTTAGAGATCGATGGAATATCGTCGGTTGGATATTCATTTGCCTATGCCTTGAACGCTAAAGAGAATTATGTGGGAACTCTATGGTTACATCCGGAAACAGGTGTCCCGCTCCGTTCTGAATTTACTGTTTCACCGTTACCGTCAAAGGTAAAAAAAATGACCATTGCAGCTGTTTACACGTCGATCAATGATATGACCGTTTTAAAAAAAATGGATGTTACTGTACATGTATCTTTTTTGATCATCTCAAAACGGCTGCGCAGTATGATAGAATTCGGTTATTGATTACGTGTTGTTTTACTGTACGCTCAACCGGGTGATGTGGTATAGTTTGCTTAAGAGACAGAAAGCGTTGTTCTGGTATACCGAAAGGATGAAAAAATGAAAGTGATACAGGTGGTCGGATATAAAAAGACCGGGAAAACGACGGTTGTTGCAGGCCTGTTGAAAACATTAACGGAACAAGGACAGCGTGTTGCCGTCATAAAACACAGCCATTCTGATGCCGTCGGCGTTGATCCTGATTCTGCCGTATTTTCCCGTTCGGGGGCAGCGGTCGCCATATTTACCAATGACCATGAGCAGATTCGCCATGAACCGGTTCAAAAGCTTGATCAGTTGATCAGTGATCTGAAAAGATCATGTGATTGTTGTATCATTGAAGGCTGGAAATCGATCGTTTATCCGCGGATTGTCTGTATGTCAGAGGATGCGTCTTCCTTGCTTGTCGGCGCATTCGCCGTATCTGGAGTAGCTGTAGCCGCAAAAATTCCACCGTCAACGGGTTTACCTTTATATAATGCCTTGGTGAAAGGCGACCTGGAAAAACTTTCCGACGTTTGCATGCAATTGCCAGAATATCCCGCCGGATTGGACTGCAGACATTGCGGTATGACATGCCGCGAATTATATCTGGCAAAAACATGCGGCGAGGATGTTGCCTGCACCGTTAAAGAGTCAGGAAATGTGGTCATCACCGTGAACGGGAAAAAGTTGGACCTGTCACAATTTATTGAAAATATAGCCGTAACTACTATTACCGGATTTGTGTCTTCGCTGAAAGGATTTGAAAACGGAGATATAGAGATCAGTATAAAGAATCCCGGGAAGTGAAGCGTGTTCAGATCGTTGTTTTCCGCGTCTGAAAAAGCTGAAATGCTTGTCAATCTCAATGGCGTTGAATTGCCGTTTGTATTTGTTCCTCAAAAACGCAGGACTCTTGCCGTTCGCTGGGATGAAAATATAGAACGCTTTGTTTTTAAATATCCTATGCATACGACACAGGAATACCGCAGACAATTTCTTGAAACGCATGCGGGAAAGATCATAAAAGCATATGAAAGCATGAAACGGCGCAGGCATTACTCTGACGGTGCGATCCTGCCCTTATACGGAAATTCAATCACGCTATCGTTCAAATTGGCCGGGAAACGGTCTTTTGAAATTACAGATAACCGATTGACCGTTAAGGTTCCCGCTATTGATCAAGATTCGATACGTACCGTTTTACATCGGTTTTATACGCGGCAGGCAGAAGGCATTATTCCCAAACTCGTTCAACAGCTATCATGTGAAATGAACGTGACCTTTAAGTCAATAACACTGAGGAATCAAAAGACCCGTTGGGGCAGTGCAAGCGCTTCCGGTGCGTTGAATTTCAATTACAGATTGATATTGGCCCCGCCTGAGATCGTACGATATGTGGTGATCCATGAATTGGCTCATTTAGCGCATATGAATCATTCGTCTGATTTCTGGAAATATGTATGTACTTTCGATCCTTTGTACAAAGACCATAGAAAATGGCTACGAGTGCATGCACAGGACCTAGCTCTCTGACAGAAAAGATCAATGCGTTGTTAATTAACTAAAGATATGCTATACTGCGACAGGTGATATAGATGTCAACAGCATGGGCTATCGATCTTTTTCATAAATTTATGATTGTATTGGCTGTCTTAATTGTTATTGCGATCGCATATAATTTGCTTTTTAATGATAAACATCAAAAAGGAAAGATCAAATGGCATGTGTTGTCGATCATTACTAAGAACGGCGAACGACTGATCGTTTCAATGTATGAAGAAGGTAAGACCGTTGCTACGTTCACTACGCGGCGTCAGGCGGAAAGTGCTATGAAAAGAATATCAAAAAACAAGGGGATCGCAATACTCGCAGACCGCGACAGAATGTATTGATACGTTCTTAATCACTTATTCACCACCAAGCATGTTTATTATTTCAACGGATGCGCTTGCTCCGATCCTGTCGGCGCCGGCATGGAACATAGCTTTTGCCGTATCAATGCTCCGGATACCGCCTGCAGCTTTGACACCCAATTTACCGCCTGCGATCAAGCGCAGAAGCCGAACGTCGTCTTCAACGGCTTTTCCGTTTACACCAGTTGACGTTTTCACCATATGAGCGCCGGCCAATATGGCAATGAGTGCAGCCGCGATCTTTTCGTCATCGTTCAAGGCGGACATCTCTAAAATTACCTTTGTATAGCCCCCGGGTTCTATAGCGGCTTTCAACAACTCGTAAACGGCTCTATAATGGCCTGATTTCAGCTTACCGATGCTTATAACGATGTCCAACTCATCTGCGCCGTTTTTAAGAGAATCAGAGGCTTCTTCGCGGCGGGCATTGGCGGTTGACGCACCAAGCGGGAAATCGATTACCGCAGCGATCTTAAATCCTGCGCGTAAGTATTTTCGGTATTCATAAACGCGAGGTACCCAAACGGGATTCACACAAACAGCTCCGAAATGATAGTCATCGGCTTCATTACATATTTTTTCAATATCGTGTTGTTTTGCATCAAATGCCAATATCGTATGGTCGATATGTGCAGCGACCGTAGTTCTGTTCACGGCAAACGGTTTAAATGGCGTATTGAGAGTTTGGTGAACGGCTTCAATATGTGATGCCGGTACATCCATCGTTGTGATCAATTGTGTTGCTTTGAGCAGCAGCTCGTCTTTTGAGATCATGCAAGACTCCTTTTTCGGAGTATAATCAGATTATTGAACGGTGGCAAGGGAATTGCTCCTGCAACAAATCAGACTGATCTCCGTACTACGTTGAAACGGGAGGGTATGATCGTTATGAAACATGGTGTGGCAGTTTGGTCTTTGATTATAATGATTATGTGCGGTTTATTTATTTCAGGATCATATGCACAAGAGACAACCGATAAGGAATTGATCACTAAGGTAGATGCATTGATCAATAAAGGTTTGGCGGAGTGGAACGTGCCGGGATTGGCTGTTGCTATCGTTAAAGACGGGAAAGTCGTATATATTCAAGGTTACGGCTTTGGGGATTTGAAAAAAAAGAAACCGATCACGACGGATACGTTGTTTTCGATAGCATCAACGACAAAATCATTTACGGCATCAGCTGCTGCACTTACGGTCCAAAATAAAGTGATGGAGTATGATGTGCCGTTGATCCGTTATTTCCCTGAATTGAAATTATATGACCCGCTGGCCACCGATCGGGTAACGCTGCGCGATTTACTTGTTCACAGAACGGGAATTCCACGACAAAAGTTTTTTAGTATCAATCCGCCGGCACAACGTAGCGAGGTGAGGAAAAGTTTGGCATTTTTTGAACCCACCGCTGATTTTCGGAGCATGTTTCAATATTGTAACGAGACGTACACCGTTGCAGGAGATATGATCGCCGAAAAGAATGGTACGACTTGGGAAAAATTGATCAGCGAATCATTTCTTGTACCGCTGAATATGACCAACACTTATTTTTCTTTATCACAAATACCGAAAAAAGAGTATATTGCTACACCCTATATCATTCGAAATGATGTTCCGGAAATATTGCCATATCATAACGCCGATATTTTAGGGCCGGCAGGTTCCATTATATCCACTGTGAAAGATATGACACAATGGTTATTGTTCCATATGAATAAAGGTAACGTCAACGGTAAGCAACTGCTTCCTGCGCAACGTATCCAACAAATGCAATGGCCGCAGATCGTTGTGAATGAGCAGGTCATGTTTCCGGAATTGACCTATAAATCATACGGCATCGGTTGTTTCATCGACTATTACCGCGGGCATAAGAAAGTGACATTTGCCGGCAATTTATACGGCTTTAGTTCGACCGTTGCGTTTTTACCCAACGAAAATATCGGCATTGTCGTAATGGCAAATATCAATGATTCTTTTTTCCATGATGTTCTGACCTTCTCGGTGTTCGATATGCTTCTTGGTGTTGATACCGTCGATTGGGATGCACGGTATAAAGATATACAAAAAAAGACGGATGATTATTACGCATCAATGATGAAAAACAATCCGCCCCCTCCAACCGTCACGCCGCAATTTGAACTTTCTGCGTATTGTGGAACATATTCGCATGAAGCGTACGGGACCATCGTTGTTAAAAAGCTCAAACAGGTTCTTGTGGCTGTTCTCGGGGGAGTAGAATGCCCACTACGCAGTGTCGGTGAGGGTTATTTTGAATTACATCATCCGATCGAAGACAGCGATATTTATATTGTATTTTCCGCAAATGAGCAAAAAACGATCGTATCGGTCTCCACGCAGGTTGTCCCGAAGACAAAAGAGATTGTTTTTCAACGAAAACCGTAAACTGTATTATTTCAGACATGTTCGAAAACAGCGGGATTTTCCCGCTGTTTTTATTGTACCGAATGCCACTCCTTACTTTACAAATGTATTGTTTCTGCTACTATGAGTGCGCATTAAAATATCCCATAACCGCAGGAGGTTGCTGTGGCGAAAATTATAAAAAAAGAACAATTATCCGAGAATGTGCTCCGGTACAGATTGGATGCTCCGCGTATCGCAAAAAAACGTCTTGCCGGGCAATTTATCATTCTTCGTCATGCCGAAGACGGCGAACGTATTCCGTTGACCATTGCCGACGCTGATGTTACGGGCGGATGGATAGAGATCATTTTTCAGGTTGTCGGAAAAAGCACGCGTCAGCTTGCCGCAATGAATGAAGGCGATGATGTACTTGATCTGGCAGGACCTCTCGGTAAACCGACTCATATTGAAAAGTTCGGACGGTGCCTGTGTATCGGAGGCGGAGTCGGCATTGCGCCGTTATATCCGATCGTCAGCGCGTTGCATACTGCCGGCAATGAGGTGACGGTAATACTCGGCGCACGAGAAAAAGAGATGCTCATCCTCGAAAATGAAATGAAATCAAAAGCTGACCGCGTTATCGTTTCTACCGATGACGGCAGTTACGGATTACACGGTAAAGTCACGGACGTAATTACCGCTTTATATGAAAAAGGCGAATCCTTCGACGCAGCGTTCATCATAGGACCTGCGGTCATGATGAAGTTTGCATCAAAAATGACGATCGGGAAAAATATACCTACCGTTGCATCGTTGAACCCAATAATGATCGACGGTACGGGGATGTGCGGCGGCTGTCGCGTGACGGTCGACGGAAAAACTCAGTTCGCCTGTGTGGACGGGCCTGAATTTGATGCTGCCGGGATCGATTGGGATGAACTTATACGTCGTTTGAGCGGATATAAGGAATTCGAAACAAATAAACTCAAGCATCACTGTAAACTGGAAGGAGCACAATGATCATGGATAGATTTACCCGCCAACCCATGAAAGAACAATCTCCTCAAGAGCGTGTCCATAATTATCGTGAGGTGCCTGCAGGATATACAGACGAAGAAGCGGTCGTTGAAGCAAAACGTTGCCTGCAATGTAAGAATCCTCTTTGTGTTGACGGGTGCCCGGTGAATGTGCAGATACCTGAATTCATTGCATTATTAGCTGAACAAAAATTTGCTGAAGCTGCTCGTAAAATAAAAGAGACCAATTCATTGCCGGCCGTATGCGGACGAGTTTGTCCGCAGGAGACGCAGTGCGAAGAACGTTGCGTGTTAGGCAAAAAGGGTGACGCTGTGGCGATCGGTAATCTTGAGCGTTTTGCGGCGGATTGGGAGCGCGAGAACAGTACTGTTGAGATCCCTAAGATCAAATTAAAGAACGGTAAAAAGGTCGGGATAATCGGTTCGGGGCCTGCGGGATTGACCGTTGCAGGCGAGTTGATCAAAGAAGGTTTCGATGTGACGATCTTTGAAGCGTTACACGAAACGGGCGGCGTGCTTGTATACGGTATCCCGGAGTTCCGTTTACCCAAAGCCATTGTAAAAAAAGAGATACAATTCCTTGAAAAAATGGGCGTTACCATAGAAAAGAATTTTATAGTCGGTAAAACTGCTACCGTAGACGAACTCATGCAGGAAGAAGGATATGACGCGATTTTTGTCGGTTCCGGAGCCGGTCTGCCGTCATTCATGAACATTCCCGGCGAGAACCATATCGGCGTATATTCTGCAAATGAATATCTCACACGAGTGAATTTGATGAAAGCGTATATAGACGGGGCGGAGACCCCGGTCATAAAAGGCAAAACGGTCATAACGGTCGGCGGCGGAAATGTTGCCATGGATGCAGCTCGTACGGCGTTACGCCTGGGCGCAGAGCACTCGATCATAGTATATCGCCGCGGCAGAGAAGAGATGCCGGCACGTGCCGCCGAGATCCATCATGGAGAAGAAGAGGGATTGGATTTTAAACTTTTATGCAACCCTCTGGAAATACTGGCCGATGAAAAAGGATTTGTAACCGGCATGAAAGTAATTCGCATGGAACTCGCCGAACCGGATTCGTCAGGACGCCGCAGGCCCGTGCCTATGGCAGGAAGTGAATTTACTATACCGTGCGATGTGGCGGTCATTGCTATAGGCAATACGCCGAACCCGCTGATACCTGCCACCACACCCGATATTCATGTCTCAAAATGGGGCACTATCAATATAGACGAAAAGACCGGCCGTACATCGAAACCGTTTGTGTATGCAGGCGGAGATATCGTTACCGGCGCAGCCACGGTTATCCTTGCTATGGGAGCGGGGAAAATTGCGGCACGTTCCATACAAGAAGATCTCTTAGGGAAGGCTTAAGCCTTCCCTTTTTTATTTCGGATACGGTTTTACTTTTTTTTGTTACCGATAGTATCTGTTTGTTGTCAATAAATAATTACGTATACAATAGTATCATATAAAAATAATGAAACAAAAAGGATGTTTTCCTTGTCTTATAACAAAAGGAGGAAAATATGAAAATTTTCTTCGGTTTAATTTTTGGGTTTATAGCATTGCTTGTCGGGTTAACGGTATGCGGAACGGTGTCGATAGTGATCGGGATACTTGGCATAGTACTCGGTATCGTTGGAGCTTGTTTTGTCGGCATATTCAGCGTGATCGGGCTGGCTGTCTTGTTTAAATTTTTGTTTTTTTTAGGAATATTTGTCAGTGTTATTTTTGCGATAATCTTCTTACCGCTACTTGTGCCGGTCATCGTGTTGGGAGTCGTATTGAGCCTTGTTTTTTAATGATAGTTGATGAGGTAAGACCCGATCGTGACGAGAGAAGCTTTTCGATAAACGGCCATGAACTTTTCGTGACCATATAGCGCGGTAATCGGAATAGGTCTTTATTGTCCGAAAGGGGGACATGTATCTCGCCGTAGTTTATCGTAAAAGCACAATAATAACCGCTTGCTTCGATCTCCTGAATGCTTTCGGCAGCAACGATCCCATATGGATATGCAAAAGCGAGCACCTTATATGAAAATACCGTTTCTAGTTTTTGCTTTGCCCCTAATATTTCTTTTTTAAAAGCCTTATTATCAGATAAGAACAAGTTTTTTGTGATTTTCAAATGGCTGTATCCGTGTGCGCCGATCGTACTGCCATTATCAATCAAAGAGCGGATCTCATCAAATGTCAATGCTTTCGATTTGTTGATCCGTCCGGGATAAATAAAAAGCAACGGTTTAATCTTGTACCGCGAAAGAACATTGGCGAACGCATAATTGACCGACAAACTACCGTCATCGATCGTGATCAAGATATTGTTTGTGCCGCGAACCGTTCCCTCCATCATTTCCTGAAAACTTACAAAGGTATAGCCCATTTCCAGCATGGTTTGTATCTGTGCTTCAAGTGTATCCGGTGAAATGTCATACTGAGACCGGTTCCCGTCATAAAATGTATGATAGCACAACGCTATTACTGATGATTCAGCCGCAAGTGAGACAGGGCAGATAATAAAAAAAATAACAAGTGCTGGTAACACAGATCGTATTTTCATAATTGAGTATACCTATCGAACGATCGAATTGTCAATGATGGCGCGGTCACCGTAATCGCAATCAATCCCAAAAACATACTTCGGGAGTAAGATTTACGTGATGCTGTGATTCAACCGTTTTTTGCACAAATATTATAAGTTGTGCAATATCGTCACCTGAAGCATTGCCGTTGTTGATTATAAAATTTGCGTGTTTTTCAAAAACTTTGGCATCTCCGATAGATTTTCCTTTTAACCCTGAGGTTTCTATCAATTTCCCGGCAGGAATACCTACATCGTAAGGATTTTTAAAAACAGATCCGCATGACGGATAATCAAAATGACCTCTCGAACGCCGGCCTTGTATGTTCTCGGTCATTAATGAATCGATGTTTTCTTTGTCACCATGATCGAGTTTAAAATCAGCTGACAGGATGATACCGGGATTATGTTGAAAAAAGGAATCTTTATAAGCAAACGCCATGTCATCAGCTTGCAAGGTAACGATCTTGCCGGTGTGATCCATTATTCGCGCTGAAAGTATGATATCAGAGATCGATCGGTCAAAAGCACGGGCATTCATATAGATTGCACCGCCGATCGAGCCTGGAAGCGCATATAAAAATTCCGCGCCGGTTAAAGAATGATTGCGAGCCAGTAAAGAAAAGAGAGCTGAGTCGACACCGCTGCCGACAGAAATTGTTGTGTTGGTAATTGAATAACCGTATGCCGCCATATGGATGATAAGCCCTTTGATCAAAGGTGTTTTTAGTAAAACATTGGTGCCTCCGCCTAAAATATGTATCGGTAATTGTGAGCGGTGAGCCCAGGACAATATTTCCGACAGTTCTCTGTCTGTGTCATAATGGTAATAATAGTCTGCATGCGCATCGACCAGATATGAATTGAGCAGTTGTAACGGAATAGTTCGTTGGATCATTTTAATTTCCTGTCTGCTGTAGTTTTGACCCGTATGACAAAATCTTTAAAAAAACCGGCATCATATTCTTCAATGAACTCTATTGCGTCATCGGAAATTCGCTGTGTTTCAACATCTTGAATTTTCACGGACACCGCCGGATGCGGTAGTTTAGGAAAAATGCTCCGGTAGAAATAATCGTTGAGTTCAACTTGTCTTTTATCCAAGTAATCAAGATAGGAAATATATTTAAAAATCATTTTCGGTTTATAACTGCCGATACTGATCAGTCGTTCGTGCCCTTCATCCCGGAGCGTATCGATGGGGGATAGGAATTTTATTTTCAGCGTTTCATAATGATCCTCATAATTAAAAAAGAACAATAGCGTTTTTTCATCTGCTACGAAGTACGAGGAAACTGCAGGATTATTTTGTGTGAAAATATCCTTAACGGAAAGTGTTATATTTTTTTGATAACCGAACAACGGCAATGGAGGAGCAACAGTCAGAGAGGGGAATTCATCTTTCAGAAAAACAGTTATCTCATTGAGCTGAGCATCGCTGAAGGTCAATGAATAGACATGTAAAACACTGAACATCAAAATTGCAAATATACCATAACGCATAACTCTATTGTACGGGGAAAACAGAGCCCAGTCAAGAAAGGTCTCTTAAAAAACGGGGCCGAAGTCCCTTGTCGTTATATCCGTACCATTGATGCGGCGAGCACTTCTGATGTATCGGTGCTGATCAAACGTAAGAATAAAACCTTGGAATCGCCGAGATAATATAAACGGCTGGCAAGTATGGTGTCGGCATGAGCAAGTTTACTGAAATCTTCTCCTTCAGTTAGCCCCATAAGTTTTAATTGGATCTCCTGCATCACTTTGTCCAATTTTGAGCGATCGACCACGGACATGAATTTATTGTCCACGATCGATTTTTCAAGGAACGTACTAACAAAAACAGACATTTCCCTCAATGAAGGTACATCGCAATCAGGCGGGAGAACGAGTACTGTTGTTTTATAATTGAGTTTGCTTTTCAATTGACGAACGATCTGCTGAAAGGCATTATCGGTGCGGATGGTGATCCGCTCTTCTTCACCTTTAAAATCATATTTTTGCTGAAGCGCAGTAAGGGCAGAAGCGGGGACAAGATAACGGATCTGCCTGGCTACGTTATCAACGACGATATCGTCAAGATTACGTGAGGTAAAATTCGTGCCGGTATGATGGCTGACCTTGCCGTCATCAGTCCCGCTGCTTTCGCCGGTCTCTCCATAGGTAAGAAATATAAATGAGCCTTTTGTTGTTTGAGCTGTGATTCTCAAATGGATCTCGCCTTCAGTGGTCAACCCGCTTGCTCCGACAGCAAAGAGTTTGATGTTGTTTGTCCGTGCGTTGTTGAGAATCGTGCGAAAACGGTCAGTATCATACATATGCCCCGGAGCATCGGTGATGATAAATGAAAGTTTCACAGCGTCCTTTTTCCAGTTCATATTATTGACCGTTTCATCGAGGCCTGCGATCAGATCTTCAGGCGTGTCACCGCCACCGCCTGAGCGCACGTTGAACAGGTATTCCTGGAATTTCTCAATATCATCGGTCAAGGGAAATTGTTGGGTGACATACGAATCGCCTTTGTCGCGGAACAGCACCATACCGAACCGCAAAGAAATGCTTGTGTTCTCAAGTTTATTGATGCGTGTGTATATTGAATAGATCGTGTCGCGTAAAATGTCGATCTCATCGCCCATGCTACCCGTAGTGTCCATGGTAAACACAATGTCGACCGGTACTTTCGTAAGTTCGGTCCGGACAAGATCAAATTGCACCTGTTGCCGAACGGCAGTATTGGCCGTTAATTCAACGGTTTTTTCCTGGCTGTTGCTGCTTACCACTGCTTTGACCTTTTTAGTTCCTTTTACGCCTATATCCGAGGGGAAAAGAAGGATATCGCCGTCATTGGCGGAATAATACGATCTGCCGTTAACATCCAATTTCGCATCTTTGATCGGATGGCCGTTTGCATCAAGAACGGAGATCAGGATACGGCCTTCTATATCTTTTTTCAAGCTATTCAACTCAACTGACGTTGTGTTGAACCGTTCGAAGAACGTTAAAAATGCCGGAAATTCTTCGTTGTCGTCATGCTCGCCGGCTTTGGGGATACGGGACGTATCAACTGACATATCGGAGTCGGAGGGTTTTGACGTTGAATCGGATGTCTTCCCTGAAGGGTCTCGTTTTGTATCTGTATATGTATCCGATTTTGATGTCGAGTCGGTTGTTTTATCAGTCTTGGTTGTTCGCTTGTCAGTTTTATCCGTACCGGATTTTCCCGAATCTTTATCTTTTCCGCCGGATGTATTGTCTTTTTTGACAATAGGTTTTTTACCGTTGACCACAACCTCTTCGGAAGCGTATTCATCTCCAAAATCGCCTTTTAAGCGTTCAGAAAGATACATCGTTATTGAAAAATCATTATTATCGCCAGATTTAACTGTTATCAGATTTGTTGGTAAATTTGGATAAATTATATATTTCTCATGATAAAAAGTGATGATATAGGTCGCTGGTGGGACTTCAAAACGAAATGTACCATCAGATAATGTTATAACGTTGAACGTAGTCTTCGTCTTGGTGTTGGTCAGGGTAACAGCTACATTTTCGATCGGTTCACCATGCAGATACGTCACAGTACCGTATACGACACCCGCGGAAGTTGTTTTATTTTCGGCGAATAGAGTTGAAGAAAAAATAATGATACAATACAGCATCGATAGAAATAATTTCATAATCAGATCTCCTTTCAGGATATGAATAAGTATAGCATCAGCAAAACGCTTTTCAAGCGGTAATATAAAAAAGACTGTAACGATATCATGAAAAATATTACAATCGTAATTGCAATAATTGCATACGTTACTAAAAATATAACGTATTTTTTTCTTGACTTGTAGAAAATAAAACGATAAGATGTTACAGGAATGCGGTTGAATTATTACAGCATTAAGGCCGTTAAAGGAGAGTGTCGTTTATGAGACCTGTAGAATTAAAAAAAGGTGTCTATTGGGTAGGCGGGATTGATTGGAATTTGCGCAACTTTCACGGTTATCTTACGCAACGCGGATCGACCTATAATGCTTACTTGATAATAGATGAGAAGATCACGCTTATTGATACCGTAAAATATTATCTTGCAGATGAAATGATGGAGAGAATAGCGCATATCATCGATCCGGCAAAGATAGACTATGTGATCGCCAATCATGTGGAAATGGACCATTCGGGCGGCTTACCGGCTGTAATGGAGCGTTGTCCGAATGCAACCGTCTATACTTCGCCGAATGGTGAAAAAGGCCTGAAAGTACATTACAAAAAAGATTGGAAGTTTCAAACGGTTAAATCGGGAGACAGCCTATCGATCGGTTCTCGAACATTGCAATTCGTTCTCACGCCGATGGTTCATTGGCCCGATAATATGATCACCTACTGTCCGGAAGAAAAGATACTGTTCTCCAATGATTCCTTCGGGCAGCATATCGCATCATCAGAGCGGTTTGATGATGAATATCCTATCGAGATCATCCTTGACGAAGCGGCAAAGTATTACGCTAATATCGTCCTCCCATACGGAGAACAGGTCAAACAGGAATTTGCCGCAGCGGCAGGATTGGATATTCAGACCATTGCGCCAAGCCACGGCTTGATCTGGAGAAAACATATACCGGATATTTTCAAGCATTATCAGAGATGGGTCTCTAATTCGACCGATAAAAAAGCGCTTATTATTTATGATTCAATGTGGAATTCCACGGAAAAAATGGCATATGCGATCCAGAATGCATTCGAAAGCAAGGGGTATGCGACACGGCTTTTTAATCTGCATCTTTCGCATATTTCCGATATCATGACCGAAGTATTGACAGCGGAATATGTCTGCGTCGGATCTCCGACACTCAACAACAACATGCTTCCGACCGTTGCGTCATTTTTGACCTATCTTAAAGGGTTAGCGCCGAAGGGACGTAAGGGGCTTGCATTCGGATCGTACGGATGGGGTGGCCAGAGCATCGGCCAGGTCGATGAAATTCTCTGCGGTTTGAAGTGGACCATGCTTGAACCGGTTAAATATAATTACGTGCCAGATCAGCAGTCGCTTTCCGAGATTACCAAAACGATCGAGTCACAATTATCGTAAGAAGGAGGTACTATGAAAAAGTACAGATGCACAGTTTGCGGTTACACGTATGACCCGGCAAAAGGCGACCCGGACGGCGGTATTGCTCCGGGCACACCGTTTGACAAGATCCCTGAAGACTGGGTTTGCCCGGTTTGCGGCGTCAGCAAAGACATGTTTGAAGAAGCCGAAGACTGAACTGAGATCATGAGTTCACTGCGTATTGCCGATATCATCAAACAGGCTCTTACGGTTGAAACAAACGGTGAAGTATTTTACAAAACTTGCGCTGAGAAGTTTTCTGCCAACGTTCCTGTTAAAGTTTTGTTTAACGAACTTGCAGATGAAGAGATCGTTCATAGGAATTATTTTGCATCGCTTTTACAGGCATCTTCGACAGTTTCGTTGCATGAAGATATCGAGAGCGGCATTTTCATGGATTCATTTGTAAAACGAATGATCTTTGACAGCGAGCGATTCCGTACAGAATTGAAATTCATCTCTACCGTAAAAGAGGCTTTAGATTTTGCAATACGCCGTGAACTCGACAGTGTTTTATATTATTATGAGCTCAAACGACTGACTGACCCGGAACAAGCTGAACATATTGACAAAATTGCCGACGAGGAACGCCGGCATGTAGTACGGTTAACGGCGTTACAGGAAACGTTACAAGACAAGGAGGAATTATGACAAAAAAAATGGAAGTGTATAAATGTGAGCTGTGCGGTAATATTGTTGAAGTCGTCCATGAAGGTCCCGGTGAACTCGTATGTTGCGGACAGCCAATGAAACTCATGGAAGAAAAGACCGCCGATACTTCAGTAGAAAAACATGTCCCGTTTATTGAGATACAAGGAGATAAAGTTCTTGTGAAGGTTGGCCAGAATGCGAAACATCCGATGGAAGAGAAACATTTCATTGAATGGATAGAACTTACGGCCGATGGCGTTGTATATCGGAAATATTTGAAACCGGGCGATGAACCGGAGGCGGTATTTACCGTAAAAGCTACGGTGTTTTCAGCACGGGAATATTGTAATGTTCACGGCCTCTGGAAAAAGTAAGAGGTATATGTATGATAAGCAAAAAGCTTGAATCAGCCATCAATAAACAGATCAATGAAGAATTGTATTCCGCATATCTGTATGCGGCCATGCTTGCTTATTTTGAATCTGAAAACCTGAAAGGCTTGGCTCAATGGATGCGTGTGCAGGTTCAGGAAGAAATGTTCCATGCAACAAAGTTTTTCAATTATATCAGTACGCGAGGCGGACGCAATGAACTTGAGGCTATCGCGAAACCGCAAAAGGAATGGAAATCACCGCTTGATGCATTTGAGGCAGCGTATAAACATGAGCAGCATATTACCGCTTGTATAAACGGATTGGTAACCCTTGCCCGTAAAGAGGAAGATTATGCTACCGAGACATTTCTGCAATGGTATGTAACGGAACAAGTTGAAGAAGAAATGAATACGAGCGAGATCTCGGGGAAAATCAAACTTATGGGGAAAAGTACTGAAGCTTTGTACATGCTCGATAAAGAATTAGGTGCGCGCACCTATACACCGCCGGCGCAAACGCAGGCATAACATTTCTGAAAGGAGTTTACTACGTATGGCAAAATCAGTAAAAGGCACTCAAACAGAGAAAAATCTTCTCGGTTCTTTTGCCGGTGAATCTCAGGCTCGTAACCGGTATACATTTTTTGCTTCTGCCGCTAAGAAAGAAGGGTATGAACAAATATCGGCGATCTTTACCGAGACCGCAGATAATGAAAAAGAGCATGCAAAACGTTTTTTTAAGTTTCTCGAGGGCGGCATGGTTGAAATTACTGCCATGTTCCCTGCCGGAGTGATCGGGACAACACTTGAAAATCTGCTTGCCTCTGCAGACGGAGAAAATGAAGAGCATACAAAATTATATCCGCATTTTGCCGATGTGGCCGATAAAGAAGGATTTCCTGAGATCGCAGCTGCTTGGCGCAGTATCGCAAAAGTTGAAAAACATCATGAAGAACGCTATCGTATGCTTGCAAAAGAGCTGGAGCATCATACATTATATAAAAAGGACGGAAAAATTTTCTGGAAATGCCGTAATTGCGGGTTCATCTTTGAGGGCAATGAAGCGCCTGAAAAATGCCCGGCATGCCTTCACGGTCAGTCTTTTTTTGAAATTCTTTGTGAGAAATTTTAAGTATAATTTCATTTTGGAACAAATAAACAGCGGAGCTTGCTCCGCTGTTTTTTTAACACAAATTTCTTACCGAGGTTTTCCTTTATAACACGGCATTCCGCAGGGCGGTTCAATGTTTGAAAGACAAAAGATATTGCTGCCATCGCTGTTTATCGAATAGATACATGCTATCCCGTCACCGAAGCTGGTGTAGAGTATGCGAGTACCGTCCGGTGTCCATGTAGGGTGGTCATCTCGATAGGTATTCGAGGTCAAACGCGTTTGACCTGTTCCGTCTGCGTTCATTAAATAGAGCTCATAATTTCCGTTACGATTGCTTACAAATACGATCTTAGTTCCGTCCGGTGACCATGAGGCGTTACCGTCAAATCCGGTACTGCTGGTGAGATTTACAACAGATGAGCCGTTTGCGTTCATACGGTAAATATCCCAATCATCACCTTCATAGGATCCGAAAATGATCTTTGTTCCGTCAGGAGACCATGAAGGTGCGGTATCGGTCCAAGCGTTGGTAGTGAGCCTGGTCTCGCCGGTTCCATCCGCATTCATGGTATAAATTTCCGCATTTAACCAATTACCGTCACTGTAGCTGGAAAAGGCGATCTTCGAGCCGTCGGGAGACCACGTCGGCATGTCATTATATCGGCCGTTGTCCGTAAGCCGTGTCTCACTTGTGCCATCGGGGTTTATCGAATACACATTCCATTCTCCGCCTGTTTCACGATTACTGCAAAAGACAATTTTTGTTCCGTCAGCTGACCAAGACGGATAACGGTCCCACCATGTGCCGTCTTCTGTTATCTGAATAACATGAGTCCCGTTGCTGTTCATAACACATAAAGCCGTGTTGCTGATATATTCGATTGAAAACACTATCATAGGATCTGAGACCGATATATCCGGTTCAACGGTGCTTTTTGTACATGAGATTAGGGATACGGTTGCTATGAATAATAACACTGCATAAATCGACCGCATAATGAACTCCTTTATTTGGTGAGAGTATAGCGGTACTTCGGATAAATTGCAAGATTGTGCAATGAGCAGGCGTACATTAACTTTTTCGTAATTTTTTAAAAAACCTTTTTAATATTTTTTCCGACACGCGAGCATATATCCCATATTCCAAAACCGTTGTATGGTTTAACCAGCCGGCAGAAAGTAATTCTGCCTGTGAGACTACCGCTCCGGCCTTGGGGTCTTTTGCCGCGAAATACAGGGTACGTATGCGTGATTGATAGATCGCGCCTGCGCACATCATGCATGGTTCAAGGGTTACATACAGGTCGCAGTCCTCAAGACGCCAATCATCTAATGCTTTGGCTGCATTTTGGATGGCAATGACCTCTGCGTGCATGACGGGATTAGCCGCCGACTCACGGAGATTGTGACCGCGTCCGATAATACGGCCATCTTTTACAACCACAGCGCCTACGGGAGTTTCATTCTTATAATACGCTTTTATGGCTTCACAGAGCGCTTCCCGCATAAAATGTTGATGAGATAAAATAGGCATTACGGCTGAGTGGCGACGTTGAAAATGACGGAAGCGATCTCATAATGCTCGATCTGTTGATTCACATTCAGTATGAGTTTGATCGAGTATTCTTCTTTAGGAACCAAAGCTTTTATCAAAACATGTTTTGTCTCAAGGATCGTATTATACTTATTATAAAAATTAAATTTTACTTCAATCGCGATATAAATTCCCTCCCCAATATTTTGTACCGTACAGGTAAAAACGGTAAAATTATCGTACGGGCGCAGGGAGAATGATTTGAAAAGAAATTGCTCAATCGTTTTTTCTTCATTGTTGATAAAATCTTTTTTGGTCGATTTTGTCTTAGCTAATTGAAGATGAAGATCTTTTATCAACCCATCAATGTTTTTTTTATCGTCATTGGACATGGTGACATAAGTAAATCCTTTTAATTTCCCTGCATACAGATAGAGGTTGTTTTCCATTCCGCGTTCTATTTTTACCGAGATGCTGGAATTTTCTTTTTTATTGAGAGATTTAAGATAAAAATTGGTGTCAACAGGAATGAAATCATTTTTTAGAAGCATATCATGGACTACTACGATTGAATCATTGATGTTTACGGGGCAGGCAATTTGGTACACGACCGTTATTTCATCGGGATTTGACGAGGTATTTTTACAGGTACATAAAACAAATGAAAAGATTACAACAACTGTTAATATGGTGAAAATTCGCATGGGTGCATTGTATACCCGAAAGGATATTTTGCAAGAAAAAATATTTCGGAATTATTGCACGGTAATGAGGTTCAGCATCATGTTTGAAGAAGTAATGAGCATATGGCAGATATGCGGTAAAAAAATATTGAAAAAACGCGATTATGAAATCATTACTGCGATCATCACTGCTTTCGAGGATTTGGTTAACAGCGATATATACGTCTTGTTTTATACATTAAAAACATGTATAATTCCGTGGTTGCTGCTGTAGCGGCGGTTGATGATCGTATGGGAGGAAATGTAATGTCCAAAATGTCACTTCACGAGGTAATGGCTGATAAGAAGATCGTAGGTGCTTTGCTCAATAACACACTTGTATCGTTATTGGAATTAACGGAAAATGATGCTAAAACTGCTGTATGGGTCTCTGTTGACAGCGATATCGGTAATAAAATATATGAAAAAAGCTTATTCATGCTTCTTGTGGCTGCCGTTCGGTCAATATATCCCAAGGCTTCGGTAACCATTGAACATACGATAAATACCGGGCTATTTTGTAGAATATTTGACAGAAGCTTTCCTGTACTGAAAATGGACCATATTGAAAAGATCAAAACCAAAATGCGCGAAATGATCGATGCCGATATCCCGTTTACTTTGAAAACAAATCTTTCCGAACCGGAAATGAACCAAATATTCCGTCACGAAGAAATGGTTGAGAAGGAGGACATCTGTCACCGCTTAAAATGCAAAAGTTTAGTGAACCTGAATGAGAAGGTTTATGATTTCGGTATATTCAAAACAGTACCTTCGACCGGGTATATTCAGGTTTTCGACCTGCAGTATTATCCGCCGGGTTTACTGTTAAGGATGCCGGAGATCTCCGATCATGCAAAATTAGCGGAATTCCATGAACGAAAAAAACTGTTCCGTGTTCATCAGGAATTTAAACATTGGGCCGAGTTCCTTGATATGGAATATATATCCTCTTTGAATGATAAGATAGAAAACGGAGAATTTCAAGAAATGATACTTGTTTCCGAAGGAATGCATGAAAAATATATTTCCTCAATTGCTCAGAATATAAAACAAAATATCGATCGATCCCGTCTGATACTGATAGCCGGGCCATCTTCTTCAGGTAAAACAACATTCTCCAAACGTCTTGCCATTCAATTACGCGTTGAAGGGCTCACTCCGGTTACAATCGGAATGGATGATTATTTTCTTCCGAAAGATCGAACCCCGCTCAATGAAAAAGGCGAGCCGGATTTTGAGTCGGTACATGCGATCGATATTCCATTGTTCAACGATCAGATCATCACGCTTCTTGAAGGCGGAGAGATACTTCTTCCGCGTTATAATTTCATGACCGGTAAGCGGGAAGAAGGGATGCTGATGCGTATCAAACATAATCAGCCGATCATTATTGAAGGGATTCACGGTCTGAATCCTGAATTGACGCGTTTTATTCCCGATATCATAAAATATAAAATCTACGTGAGCGCACTTACTCAATTGAATTTGGACAGTTATAATCGTATAAAAACAACCGATGTTCGTTTGATACGGCGAATAGTTCGTGATGCACAATTCAGAGGGCATACGGCTCAAGCAACATTGAAAATGTGGCCTGAAGTGCGCCGCGGCGAGGATATGAATATTTTTCCGTATCAGGAACAGGCAGATGTGATGTTCAATTCTTCATTGCCGTATGAACTTGCGGTCATGAAAGATTTTGCGTTGAAATATCTGGAGAGTGTGCCGGAAAATAGCCCCGAGTATTTAAAGGCGCAAGAGTTGATGTTCATCTTACGATTATTCGAGTCGATCGATCCGTATCATACGCCTAAGTCATCAATATTGCGGGAGTTTGTAGGCAACAGTATCTTTGATTATTGATTCCGAATTTATACGTATATTTTCCTTGCATTCTTTTTTTGAACGCATATAATCCGCCTGCAAAGGAGACTCTGAAACTGCGATAGGGTATAGCAACTGCAGTGTATCAATGGGATGTACGTTTGAACTTTCCTTAAATGACTATTTCGGCAAAGGTTGCGACACCGAGTTGGTATCATATCCTAAAAGATCATTTATTTTTCAATCAATTCATGTGATGGTGAATATTTTGCTGCTGTTTCTTTCAATAGTATTTTTTGGTATTTCAAAACAGGATTATATTGAGAACACATTTTCATGTGTAACTGGGAGCTGTATATCTAAGTCCTTAGCCACTTTTGACGAGTGTATGGAAGAACCTCGCTCTTACCGTTTTGGGTCTATGCATTCAATGCAGACAACACAGGGCGGTCATGAAAACCTTTCTCCGTTCGATAAGAACGAAATTAAAAATGATATACTCTTAACTCAATCGCGAGCTACCAATAAAATCATCCGGATCTTTACGCTTCGCATTTGATCTTCATTTCTTAACGAACTAAATAATTAATTTTAACAACACTGCAAGGAGTAGTACTATGAAATTTATGCATTATTTTCTGATATTTGTGCCCATCAGTATCGTGTTATTTTTATTGCATGCCAATCCGTTGTTGATATTTATAATCACGTGTGTCGCCATTGTGCCGTTAGCGGCAATACTCGGTGATGCGACTGAAAATCTTGCTCATTATACGGGTGATAAGATCGGCGGTATGATGAATGCCACGATGGGAAATGTTCCGGAGTTGCTTATCGGATTGTTTGCTATCAATGCCGGGTTGTTTGATGTTGTGAAAGCAACGATCATCGGATCAATTTTAGGAAATTTGCTTTTGGTTCTCGGGGCGAGTATTCTCATCGGAGGGATGAAATTTAAGGTTCAGACATTCAATAAATCAATCGCAAAATCGAATTTTGTTATGTTGTCCTATGCAATGATTGCAATGCTTATGCCCGGTCTGTTGGCGTTATTGTTTAAGAGCTCAAGCAATGCAATATCCGGAGTAAGTAATGCCGTGGCAATTTTATTATTGGTCGTTTACCTTTTTGGGTTATTCTATGCGCTCATAACGCATAAAAACATTTTCACTTCACACGAGGAACGCGAGGAAGAAGAACAACCGGAATGGAGCAAGACTAAATCGATCGTGATACTTGCCATCGCAACAGTATTTGTAGGTTATGAAAGTGAAATTTTAGTTGATCAGATAAAATTCGTTATTGCGGATTATCATGTCCCAGCAGTTTTTATCGGAATTATTATCATTCCGATAGTCGGTAATGTGGCTGAACATGCCGCCGCAATGATCATGGCGTATAAAAACAGAATGGACATTGCTCTTGAGATCGGCGTGGGATCGGCAACCCAGATCGCATTGTTCGTCGGCCCGGTTCTCTTACTCGCAAGTATAATCATGGGTAACGCCATGGATTATGTGTTCCCGTTGTTTCAATTGATAACCATATTTGTCGGATTTAATTTTTGCAGATATGTTTTCCATGACGGTAAAACAACATGGATAGAAGGATTGGTAATGATCAGTACCTATGTAATTATGGCAGTAACGTATTATTTTATATAAACCACGGAAAGAAAATCAATGAAATTCAAATTGCGGAAAATGGTTTTTTCAGCTACAATAATTTCGTGCTTAATAACTGAAGAAACTATCAATAGGAGGAAGACATGGGGTCATTTGTTGATATTTTAAATATGTTCACCGCTACTGCGCAAGCGCTTACATGGCAACAGGCAGTGATGATGGTAGTTGGCGGAATTTTGATTTTTCTCGCCATTCGAAAAGAATACGAACCGACGTTATTATTGCCGATCGGTTTCGGTGCATTGATTATGAATATTCCCAATTCATCGGCATCTGAAGCTTTGAAATTTTTCTTTGACATGGGGATCATGACGGAGGTGTTTCCGCTTTTGATATTTGTAGCTGTAGGGGCGATGATCGATTTCAGTCCGTTATTGAATAATCCCAAACTGCTTCTTTTCGGAGCTGCTGCTCAATTCGGTATATTTTTTACCATGATGCTGGCTTTATTTGTAGGATTTCCGTTGAAAGAGGCAGCCTCGATCGGCATAATCGGCGCTGCGGACGGACCTACATCAATTTATGTCGCATCAAAGTTTGCGCAAAACTTACTTGGACCGATATCGGTGGCCGCATATTCATATATGGCACTCGTGCCGATTATTCAACCGCCTGTTATAAAATTATTGACCACCTCAGATGAACGTAAGATACGGATGGACATGATAAAAAGTGAACCGGTACCGCGCATAATCCTAATTCTTTTCCCTATAATGGTAACGATCATCGCCGGTTTTATTGCGCCCATCTCCGTTGCGCTTATAGGGTTTTTAATGTTTGGTAATCTTATCCGTGAGTGCGGTGTTTTGAATAAACTTTCTCTGGCTGCACAAAATGAACTGGCAAGCCTGGTTACATTACTGTTAGGTATAACAATAGCATTTACCATGACGGGAGAGCGTTTTATCAATGTATCGACATTGTTGATAATCGGTATGGGATTGATCGCATTTATTTTTGATACGGCAGGCGGAGTGTTGTTTGCGAAATTTTTGAATCTTATGCCGTTTGTAAAACATAAATTCAATCCGATGATCGGAGCTGCCGGAATATCCGCATTTCCGATGTCTTCGCGTGTCATTCACAATATGGGTCGTGAAGCAGATCCGTCAAATTATCTGTTGATGCACGCAGTGAGTGCTAATGTGGCAGGACAGATCGGTTCCGTCATTGCAGGCGGCGCAATACTTCTTTTGGTCAAATAGCGATAGTGCTTGAAAAAAACATAAATTTCAGTATACTCATGCGGGGCTAAACAGCCCCGCAACGTATATAAGGAGGAACGAAATGAACGTATTATTTGCAACGTTATTCTTTCAGCAGGATGCTCCAAAACAAAGCCCGTGGGGAATGCTGATAATGTTCGGCATGATCTTTGTCGCCATGTATTTCTTAATGATACTTCCTCAAAAGAAAGAACGTAAAAGAATGCAGCAGATGCTTGAAAATCTCAAGCCGGGAGACAATGTGCTCATGCAGAGCGGAATTTATGGCACGATTGTTAAAATTCAGGATTCAAAGATCACATTGCGCGTAGCCGATGGCGTAAAAATGGATTTTTTACTTTCGACGGTCGCAACGGTTATTGCCCATGAAGTGAAATCGGAATAATCAATTACTATGCCGGTAATAGAAGCGATTTGCATCAGTCCGTCAAAGGGTCCGAAACAGCCTGTTGATACTGTATCAGTGCAGGCGAATTTCGGTATCCTCGGTGATGTTCATGCAACAGCAGGTTCAGACCGGCAGATAAGTTTTTTATCGCTTGAACTCATTGAAGCCGTGCGCCGTGAGGGACTTAATGTCGCTTACGGCGCTTTCGGTGAAAACTTCATAACGTCAGGATTTGATATCACATTGTTTCATGTGGGTGATATTATTGAATTTACATCCGGATTAATTGCAGAAGTTACGGTAATCGGAAAAACATGTCCTGCCCCGTGTATTATCTACAAAACACTCGGGCGTTGTATAATGCCCGAATATGGAGTTTTTGCCAAGGTCCTGAAAAATGGAAATGTAACGATCGGCGATCAATTGTTCGTTAAACGTAACGGGTCACTACTCAGTTAACAACAAAATTCATTCTTTACATGTAATTCATAGCATCATATCCGTCAATTGACTGTTTACACATCATTTCTTCCTATAAGGCAGGCATACTCGTACAGCATATAAAAAACGTATGCCATTGGAGGGGAGAATGAGTAAATTGCAGTCAACGATTGTTGGATATACTAATAGCGAGTTAAAACTAACGAACAGCGATCGACAAAAGAATCACCTTCCGAAAAAACCGATATTTTCTGAAGCAGTCGGTTATATAGCAACACTGTATCGATTGAACGGTGTTAATACTATCATTATCGGAGAGAGTGCGGCTGCAATATACGCACATAATGATTCTTTAACCGGGATTATTCATATTTATATCCTTTCACAAAAAGAAAAATGCATGCTCATTGCAGAAAGTATAGGCTTTCGGTATTATGGCATTGAGAGAACTACTATGCTTTTTCGCCATACTGATTGGGGGTATACCTTGCTACTGGATTGTACACCCAATGATTATCTATTCATGGAACAAAAATATTCAATTATACGTATCAATAAATACTTGATATGGGTACAAGCAGTAGAGCGGGTTCTTATAAGACAACTTGAGCAGTGGGATGATTTCTCTCAAACACATGATATGAAACAAGCGGCTTTGATTTGTTTCTATAATGAGGTAAATATAAATGAGATATTTTTATGGGCGAAGCGTAATCGCCGTGAAAATCTTTACGATAATTTCATACGAACATTGGAGCAAATTTCAATTGACATAAACAGGTATAGGTGATGTGTATGAATTTAGGGAGATGGTTGATCTATAGTGCATTTCATCACATAGATATTGCATTTCATCGGTTTCAGTATATATTTTTTAAAAAATTGTATTATAGTGTTTCTGACGGTTCTCAACCAAAGGAGGATACCATGCCCAAATTGGCCGGTTTACTGATTATCGGTTTTATTGTGTTGGCGGTTGGTTGTGCCAAATCTCCTACGGGGAATGACGCAGAAATAACGAAAAAAGGGACTACGCGTGGCACAGGTTCGACGGAATATTCCTTTTCGCTTGAACTTGTAGAGACAAACGAAATGGCATTACTTACTTGGGACGATCATCTAGGTGAAGAAGAGATAGCTTCAAATATGTATTATTTTGTTTATTATTCGATTTCAAAACCGGATTATTTCTTGTTAATGGGGTATACTTCGGACAGTTCAATGGATATAACTGATATTAAAAAGAATTATCCGGATGCTCGTTTTTGGGTATTAAAGGGGTATTTCGGAAAAATTGCCGAAGCTTATTCGCCGATCTATCCTGTTGTCAGAGCCGTTGAAAATCAGGACATTATTGATATTATTATTACAACCGGATTAAATCCTCCCGGCCACTGAAAAAAATCAGTAAAGCCGATAGATAGATCATTGTATTAAGAAAAAATATGATTCTTGCTTTGTGTCGATCTTTCGTTTATCATAATCCCGTGAAAAAACAAGTTTGTTTATTAGTTGCATTAATATCCATTGGTTGTAATGTTGTGCTTTTTAGTGAATCAGTACAATCTCCCGACGATCGATTAGTGAGGGCAGCAGATCAATTTTTTATCGAATATGAACAAAAGGGGAATAATAAAGGGCTCGATACGGCGATTGAACTGTTGGAAAAATTACATAAAGCACAACCATCAGATGCCGCATTAATGGTTTTGCTCGGACGTTTATATATAGACAAAGGTCTCAGTTGTTTTTTCCTATGGAATAAATTTACTTGGGTAAAAAAAGGTATAGCGCTCCAGGATAGCGCAGTAGTTATAGCCCCTGATTCTTTATTTATTCGTTATGAACGAGCAAAATCCAGTTATAAATTGCCGAAATTTTTAAAAAGACTTGCTATTGCAAAAAATGATTTCGATATTCTCATCAACATGCTTGATGAGAATAAAAGCGAAAATTATTCCTATTGGCAAATATGGCGAGGATTTCATCATAGATATCTGCCAAACGGTGATCTCACTACATCAGATGTGCAAATTTATTGCCATCAAATGGTATATTTTTATGCCGGGAGGGCATATTATAAAGCAGGTAACAAAGTATTGGCGCGAAAATATATATCACGAGTAATTCAACTTGGCGCGAATTCTCAATTTGGAGTCTATGCATTATTGTGGTTGCAGATAACACCTTGATTCAGAAACAGGCAGACGAAAATGATATTCATTAATAAAAAAATGGTTGGATTTTTATTGATTCAATTGGCTGCATTGTTTGCAGCATTGATCACAACACTTGCCGGACCGACATCGTATAAGTTTTTAGCATATCTGTTACGCTACTGTGTATATACGAACGGCATTGTTTTGATACTTCTTTTAGAGTATCGAGCATTTAATCCGTTTCTACAAAAAAAGATCTCTCCGTTGTTCAAGATGCTTATAACGTTTACCGGTACTTTACTTGCAGTAGTGCTCGGTACTTTAGCAGGATTACAAGTATTGCTGTATTTATTTTGGGAAGAGTATTATTGGTATGAAAAAATAAAAATCGTTCAAAATAATGCGGTCCTTACATTATTAGGCGGAGGACTTTATGCTTTATATCGCTTATACATTACTGAATCTGCCCGTTATGAAGAAAAAAAACATCGCCTCCAGATAGAGACGCGTTTGAAAATATTACAATCACGTATCCATCCGCATTTTTTATATAATACATTGAATGTCATTATTGCAAAAGCATTGGATAATAAACAGGAAGGTATCGCGGAGATCGTTACGCGGTTAGCTCATATGTACAGAAGAGTTCTGCAACTGTCTGATGATACATTTATCCCTTTAAACGATGAATTGGCTATTGTTAGCGATTATCTTGAGATAGAAAAACTTCGCTTTGGCAAACGGCTGGATTATACGATTGCCATATCAGATGAAAATATTAAAAAATTTCTGATAATGCCGCTTCTTATAGAAGTGCTTGCTGAAAATGCGGTGATACATGGTATTGCCCCTAATCCCGAGGGCGGGACCATTATTATTGATATTACATGTAACGGCATGACCCTAGAGATTATTGTGAGTGATAATGGTATAGGTATCGATACCGAACATCCTAAAGAGGGATATGGATTGCATAATGTTCAGGAACGACTAAAATATGCTTACGGTGGTAAGGCGAAATTACGATATTCCCCGTTGAGCCCGCACGGAACGAAGGTCATCATGGAGGTGCCGTATGATACACAAAGCAGTAATCGTTGAAGATGAAGACAGTGCGCGCGAGATATTAACACTGTATTTAAAAAATATGCCTGATATTGCAGTAATCGGACATGCAAATACAGGTACTGCCGCTATCGCAGAAATAAATCAAAAAAATCCCGATATTGTGTTTTTAGATATTCAATTACCGGAAATGAACGGATTTGATGTTATCGGGCATTTACAGGTAAAACCGGTTATTATATTTATAACGGCTTATGATAATTATGCCGTGAAGGCGTTTGAAGTGAATGGGATTGATTATATCCTGAAACCGGTGACTAAGGAACGCCTTGAGCAAGCCGTTACAAAGGCAAAGTCCAACCTGTCTAATTTTGAAGACAGATTACACCATTTTCTAGCTTCATATCGCCAACAACAGAATTATCCTCGTGTTTTTCAAGTAACTGACGCATTACACGAAAATTATTTTATTTCATATGAAAATGTATTCTATTTTCAAGCTGAGGACCGCTATATCAAGTTGTATACTTATGATCAATCCTATTATTGTGATTCAACGCTGACAGAACTTGAGAAGATCCTTGATCCTGAGTATTTTATTCGAGTCAGCAGAAAGTGTATCATTGCAATACCGAAGATAGGTAAAATGAAACATGATTTTTGGAACACTATCATTATAATGAACGATAAACAGCAAACGCAGATCCATTTGACGCGTTCGTACGCCGATACATTCAAAAAGCATTTTTCTATGAAACATTCGACTATTGAATAACGTTTTGGCCGTATTCATTCGTTATCTATCCTTAAAAAATATCATTTCATCCGAATGTATCTATACGTAATCTCAATGAAAAGGTAAAGTGCTTTTTAAGGAGGTTTTTGTTATGATCGGCATTATGAATAAATCTACTGTATCGACAAAAACTCATGTGCTTTTTATCTATGATTATATCAGAGATTACGATAGGGCAAAAATTGTCTATGAAGCATTACGAGCTGATGATTCAATAGTCATTCATGGTCTATTCGATAACGAGAATCATGATTATTTGCATGATCATGAAAAGTTTCGTTATTGGATATATCGGCAACATATTTTTACAACGGTATCATTGGTTTTAATCGGTAGAGACACCGCAAAGAATCCTGATGTGCAATTTGCTCTGCGCGAAAGTTTTAAGCATAACAATGATTTTACCGGTGTGACTATCCATAATATTGAGATCGATGGGATCAGAGATTATCGCGGATTAAATCCTATGGTAAATAATTCTTTTACAGTGCCTGGCGGAATCGATGTTAGCGTTTTTGGCCGTTATGATATTTACGATTGGATGTATGACGACGGGAAAAAGGAAATAGTACATTGGATAACAGGAAAGAAAATGTCAAATGTGCAGAATTAAGTCATTGAACGGTATGACGATTTTGAAATGAATTTTTTATGGTCATCGGGTTGAGAACTCCCAGTTCCCCTCCGATTGGTAGTCCTATCGCTAAACGGCTCACTGCAATATGCTTGGGACGTAATTGCTCTGTCAAATAATGGGCGGTAGCTTCTCCTTCAAGAGTAGGGTTTGTGGCAATGATCACTTCAGATATATTTTCATCACTGATGCGACGCAGTAGTTTGTCTATTGAAAGGTCTTTGGCAAAAATTCCTTCTGAAGGCGAAATCCTCCCGCCGAGAATATGGTAGATGCCGTTGAAGATGGCTGTGGCTTCAATAGCTTCAGCATCATAAAAATCCTCAACAATACAAAGCTTTGTATGTTCGCGGGCAGACGATGTACAAATGTCGCACCTTTCATTATCAGTAAATCTGCCGCAAGTCGGGCAGGGATGAATTATCGATAGCATTTGAAAAGCTTGAGCGAAACGGTCAAGCTGCCCGTGATCCTGTTTCAGTAAGTGATATGCCATGCGACGGGCGCTTTTCTCCCCGATGCCGGGAAATGTTTTTAAAAGGCCGATAACCGTTTCTACCGATTGGATCATAGCATGCCTGCAAATGGCCCCGCAATATCTTCCAAACGTTGTGATGACAGTTCGTCCATTTTCTTCATTGCTTCATTAACAGCGGCAATGATCATATCCTGAAGCATCTCGGTGTCATCAGGGTTTACGACCTCTTTATCAATTACGAGAGACAGAATCTC
The DNA here is from genome assembly GCA_964539615.1 of uncultured bacterium. GTDB lineage: Bacteria > Macinerneyibacteriota > Macinerneyibacteria > Macinerneyibacteriales > CAYRFE01 > CAYRFE01. Next base: position 13,370 of record CAZIJP010000004.1, on the reverse strand, counting down.
TTTTTTACCGTTTACGACAACTTTGACCATGCCTCCGCCGGCTTGGGCATCAATGGTTTCAGTTTCAAGTTTTTTTTGTTCTTCTTGGATCTTTTGTTGCATTTTTTGAGCTTGTTTCATGATCTGTTTCATATTTTGTCCACCGAACATGGTTCAATCCTCCTTGGTTTGGCCTATTATATTGCCGTTAAGTGAATCGCGAATTTTATATATCTTATCATCGACTTCATTTGACGAATTATCATAAACGGCATTTTTACCGTTTTGTAGATCTTGCGGTGCATCTGTCTTAGTAAGACTCGAAATATCAAAAAGTTTGACCGATATGCCGGGAGCGACCGATTCAATAACGGATCGAATCTCTGTTTCTTTCGTGATACCGCGTTGATACATATAATTGGTTTCCCAGCCGACAAAAAGAGTGCCTTTGGAATTCATTTTTATGGTGGCACGCTCTAACAGCGGAACGAGGATCTCGTTTGCGGTATTTGCCGCATTGAGTATCTTTGTCTTCCAGTCAGATGGATCTACGGTTTGTTCGGTAACGGTTTGGGCCGGAACGGTTTTTGTCTCAACTGTTTTCTGTTGAAGAGTGTTTTTTGTATCAACTGAGGGCTGCGCCGATACTGATACAGCGAGTGAAGATACTGCGAACAAGTGGTCAATATTGCTTATCTTATATAAGGTCATTTCAAAGAATATTCGTTTTTCGGCAATATAGCGGATCTTCCCGAGTGCATCGGTCAAGATGTCGCTGATTATAACGAGATTCCGTTCGGGAAACAATGCAGCTGTATTTTTGAGCCAATCTGCCTGAGCCGCATGAAAAAGGATCGTGCTGTTGCCGGTCGAGCGGGATACCAGGATATCACGAAATAATGTCGATAATTTTGTGAATATATTTTTGTAATCAATGCCCTGAGCCTCACATTCGCCGATATAGGCTATGATGTCGGCATATGACGATGAATTGAGCATCGTTATCAATTGACGTGCAATTTTTTCCTCAAAAGCGCCGGTCAGCATTGATACGTGATTTTCATCGATGTCTTTATCGGCATATGCCATGATCTGATCAAGTAACGATTGGGCGTCACGCATGCTGCCGTCGGAAGCTTGCGCGATCATGAAAAGGGCGTCAGCCGTAATGGTCTTGCCTTCCGACTCCGCTATCTGTGCCAATTGATGGGTGATATCGTCTAGTGACATTCTCCTGAAAATAAAACGTTGGCACCGTGAAAGAATGGTCTCGGGGATTTTATGCGCTTCGGTCGTGGCAAGGATAAAGATGACATGCGGTGGCGGTTCTTCCAGTGTTTTTAATAATGCATTGAATGAGGCTGTGCTGAGCATGTGCACCTCATCGATGACATAGATCTTATAGCGGGAGTGCGTTGGAAGATATTGTGCGTTCTCGATAAGAACACGCGTCTCATCGACCTTGCTGTTGGATGCGGCATCGATTTCAAAATAGTCGATAGCATTGCCGTCCGTAATGCCGTTGCAGGATGCACATTCGCCGCAGGGAGTGGCCGTAGGGCCTTTTTCGCAATTGAGTGATTTCGCAAAAATACGAGCGATAGACGTTTTACCGACTCCTCGCGGGCCGATAAAAACATATGCATGAGCAATGCGGCTTGCCGAGATGGCATTTGATAATGTTTGCACGATATGCCCTTGACCGATAACTTCGGAAAAATTTTGCGGACGATATTTTCGTGCTATTGCAAGATATGTCATATGCCTCCCGTACCTCTTTAGGATACTTCAGTCAGGCACCCTTATCACACATCAGAGGCTGCTACCGTTGCTTCCTTCCGGACCTGGCGGGGTTCACAACATAACGTTGATAAAGACCCAAAAGAAGTACCCGAAACAGGTACGATTTTGCAGAAATGAGTATACGTAATAATGGCTAAATGTCAATGAGATTTCTGCCATATTTATTGCGAGTTTTTCCTGCATTATCACAACCGATTAAAATAGAATATCTCGTAGCATGCTTCGCGTTGCCAACTAGTAAAGAAATAATAATTACACAATGGCAGGTGCGCTTACTAATACCGCGATGACAGCAAAACGGTGCGATTAATTTTCATAATCACTTCATAAAGTATAATATATATTGCAATACGCGCCAGAATGTGTTACATTTAAGATATAGATTAAGGAGGGAATATGAAATGGTGTATCATTATCATGGTTCTCTGTGTTGCATTTGCGGGAAACGGTTGTGTATCTTCGAAGCTAACTATAAAAAAAGGGGATGGTATGCAAAAAGAGATCGACGCGATCACCAAAGTTATTCACAGTAATATCGGTTGGGCAAAAAACAAAGATAAGGAAATGCTTTTGAGCAGTATGGTTCAATCCGATGACCTTTTTATTCTCAATCCGGAAGAGGGAAGTTGCGTGCGGGGAATGCCCCAATTTGTTTCAGAAACCGTGGATATTATTTTTATGAACCCGAAATTCAAAGCGCTTTCATACGAAATTAAAGATTTGAAAATAACTATTGCTGAAAAAGGAAATGTCGCATGGTATTATTGTATCTTAAACGATTATAATGAATGGGATGGACACCCTGCAAATTGGGAAAATGTACGTTGGACGGGAGTTCTGGAAAAACAAAAGGGGAAATGGGTCATCATGCAGATGCATTTTTCCTTCGGGAAAAAACGGTAAATTATTCCGACGTTACTATCGGCAATCAGAACGGCTTCGTTGTGTTTTATGAATCGCATATGAGATATTCTGCGGTATGTCATATTTTTAAGATCTGACGATTGTAAGTTTTTTGATTCAATACGGTAAAAAGACTCGGGAATGTTTGGTATATTATCATAGTTATGTTCTGTGGTCTGTTAACAAAGACGAAAACCTGATTCGTATTTACATAATTACAAAAACAGTCTATTATATGTACTAAATGACAGGAGGTGCATATGTCCCAACCTTCGAGAATAATACTTGTTTTTATCATGGTTATTCTGGGATTGAATGCATGCGGCAGAAAGCAGGATACCGGTATTAACGTCAACGGAACTTCGATCACCCTAACTGCCGGCGGGCATACAATTGTAGGAACATTATCAGAGCCGATAACAGCAGGTTTTCTCTTTAAAGATGAAGGCCGTGCAGAGGGAACATTTAGCGGGGATGCTTTTGTAACAACCATGGATATTACCGTTGCGGATACATTGCATGCCGAGTACGGCGATATTTTCTCATGCGGGGCTCCCGGTGTGCAACCTGCGATTAATGCTATGCGCGCGTATATATTTGTCGGGGCAGACCCCTCTGTTAAAGCTGCGATGAATAACGCAATGGAGTTGGTAAGGAGCAGAAAAATCCCATCGCTTGAAATGACCTATTCGGTTGTTAGCGTGGTCAAACAAGAATGGAACGGTATGACAGTAAATGACAACACGGGTATTCAGATCCTCTATGTGACGGCATGCACAGTGAAAAAAAATGATTATTTTAACTGACGAGAGGCACTGCGTTGAAAAGATTTTCGCAAGTTATTGGAAAATCATCCTCGTGTCTTACTAAGGAGAAATTATGAAAAATATGGGTGAAATGTTACTCAATAAAATGGCTATGGACGAGATCGTGATCGGTAATACGGCTCTGGTACGTGCGATGATAGAAAGCGGCGTGCAGGTCGTTACTTCATATCCAGGATCACCGACTCCCGAGATAGCAACAGCGATTTTCACAATCGACCACGATAAGCGACCTTTTTATTTTGAATTTTCGACGAATGAAAAGGTTGCAACTGAGGTGGCATTCGGGGCATCGGTGAATGGTCATTTATCATGTGTGTTTTTCAAAAGCGTCGGATTGAATGTTGCGTCGGATTCATTCGTTCAATTATCGCACATGGAGTTGATCGGCGGTATGGTGATCATACTCGGGGATGATCCCGGTGCGAATTCATCTCAAAATGAACAAGACAATCGCCATATCGCGCGGTTAAGTTATACTCCGATCTTCGAACCGGCCACTCCGCAGGAAGCATACGATATGTTCTGTGAAGCTGCAACGTTATCGCAACAGTATAAAATGCCGATCATTGTACGGCTTACAACACATGTCTGCCATGCAAAGCAAAAAGTCGTTTTTAGAGCGCTTGACGTAACGAGTGCTGACAGAACTCCGCGGTTTGATGTTAAGAACGGTCCGTACATCCCTATAACAAAAAGCGTTTATCCGATGAAACGAAAAGCATTGGAACGGCTATCGCAGATCGCGCTCTATGCAGAAACCCGCAAGGATTCCGTGATCGTACAACAATCCACTGCGCGAGGAATAATTACTGCGGGGATGCCATATCTTTCAATGATGGACGTCATGACCGGTCAGGGGATTCGCTATGATATTCTAAAACTGGATATTCCGTATCCGTTGCCGCGGAAAAAAGTAATTGAATTTCTCCATAAACATGAAGAAGTGAAAATACTGGAAGAGCTTGACGATGTGTTGGAGCGGGATATCAAAATGATGGCATTTGAAGAAAAAATAACCACGAAAATTACGGGAAAGCTTGATCGCGAAGATTGGGTGGGCGAATATACGGCAGAAAAAGTTCAGATGATACTGGCGCGAACATGGCCGGATGCGTTACATACCGTTGACTCAGTGCAGAAAGAATCATTGCCTCCCCGACCGGCACAGATGTGCCCCGGGTGCGGGCATCGGTCGGCGTTTCATGCAATAAAAAAAGCATTAAAAGGAACTGAGATCACGGTCGGCGATATCGGATGTCACACGCTTGGGTATTTGGAGCCGTATCAGATAGGGCAGGTCTTATTGTGTATGGGGCATTCTTGTGGAACTGCGGCAGGAATTACGCTTTTTAATGACACGCGAAAAGTGATTGCATTTCTCGGCGATTCAACGTTTTTTCACGCGGGTTTGCCCGGTATCGTGAATGCTGTATTCAATAAGCATAATTTCACACTGATTGTTATGGAAAACGGTACAACTGCGATGACAGGCCATCAAGACCATCCAGGAACCGGGCATAACGCCAATGAGATCGTGGATGCCATTCCGATACGCCGTGTGCTTGAAGGGCTTGGTGTGACCAATATTCGCGAGATTGATACATATAGTCAGGCGAAACTGACCCAGATGCTTACCGAAGCCATGAATGAAGAAGGGTTTAAGGTCATCATTGCGCGGCATCCCTGCATGTTGAAATATATGCGGGAGCAAGCGAGAAAGCCGGACTTTAAACGGAAGCATGTTGCGATAGATGCTTCAATGTGTGACCGGTCCCATGTATGTGTCGAATCTTTCGCATGCCCTACATTTCAGCGGCAGGAAAACGGTTCTGTAGTAGTCAACACGGATCTGTGTATCGGCGACGGCTCATGTATTCAGACATGTCCGGTAAAAGCCATTAAACCGGGGAATTGAGGAAGCAGATATGATGATGAATATTTATATGATAGGTGTCGGAGGACAAGGGATCGGTTTGTTGAGCGAGGTGCTGATCCGCGCGGCAGATCTTGCGGGGTTACCTGTGCGGGGAGTGGATACGCACGGCCTTGCACAGCGCGGCGGAACGGTCGAGTCGCATTTACGTATCGGCGAGGAACTCTTTTCTCCGCTAGTGCAGCCGGGGCATGCAGATTGTGTGATCGCACTTGAACGTCACGAGGCTATGCGGGGAATGATTTCTTATTCCAAAATCGGAGGTTCGGCTGTATACTACGACGCTATATGGCAACCGTTGTCTGTTCGTTTGGGGAGGACTGCCAAACAGGAAATTGATGCGCTTGAAAAAAAAGCCGTTGAAAAAAACATAACTCTTCATCGTGTTTTTGACGAGCAATTGGAAGATACAAGAATGCAAAATGTTGTTCTGCTGGGATATTTATGTAAAAACAACGTCATAGCCGGTATCGAACGGCGTCATTACGAACAAGCGCTCTCCGATTTACTGAGCGGGCACGTTCTGGAAAAAAACATGAAGGTCTTTACGCGGCATGCATAGTTGTCAATGATAAAATGCAGCATATAGAGCTGTTGATCGGATGTTTTTCGGAACGATTATGTATCAGAATTGTTTCATATAAGGCAGCAGGAGAGGCAGTAACTCTTTTTGCAGGCGTATCCTGTGTTTTTCGCTTGCATCAGCGAAAAAATATGCTATCATCTCGGCACATCAAGGAGGGATAGCATGAGCAAGATATGCCATTATTGCGGGAAAATGACGCTCTGGGGCAACCGCGTAAGCCATGCGGAGAACAAGACCCGCAGACGTTTTGAGCCTAACCTGCAGAAAGTAACGCTGGATGTATACGGCGAAGTAAAAAAGGTATATGTTTGTACAAAATGCATAAAAGCGGGGAAAACATTAGGTTTATAAGCCTTCTGCTTCTGTTGGTTCTTAGCATTTGTGCACCATTCATTTCGGCGCAATCACTTATCGTCGATAAAATAACCGTAAAAGGTAATTCGATTCTTCCCCAAAAAGAGATACTATCAGTACTCAAGATGCGGGAAGAATCCCTTTTTTATTCGTACATCTATTATTCTGATATCGATGCGATCAAAATACTCTATCAACATAACGGATTTCCCGAAGCCTTTGTTGAAGGCAGTTATGAGATTACGGAAACGAATAAGGTGCATTTGCTCATAACGATCCGTGAAGGTAAGCCGCAAATGATCACCGATATCTCACTGGACGGATCAACGACAGATTTTTCGCCAATTATAAAAGCATATAAGAATGAACGCTGGAGCATTTCCGTTGAAGATACGATACGTATAAGGATCATCACCGCATTACAAGAAAAAGGATATTTTAAGCCGACTGTTACGATCATTCGGGCAATATCAGAACAATATGCGGTTACGCTGACCGTTGATGTGGCAGAAGGAACGTCATTTACATTCGGGAACATTTTTGTGAACGGTAATGTGGTCATCCCGCGAAATTTCATTACGCGCGAAGCCGATTATGCAACCGGTGATCTTTTTGTAAAATCCGAGGTGGTTGAATTTCAGGAACGATTATATAAACTTTCGGTCTTTTCCGATGTTAATATAAAATTGATCGATTCCAACGGCGCGGTCGATACGATCGTTGATGTTAAGGAAGATAAGTTCAAGTGGATCGGATTTGATTTCGGTTTCACGTCACCCGCTACCGGACGTTTCGGTGTTGAGTGGGGCAATATGAATTTTATGGGGTTTCTCACAAAGGTTTCTCTCGTAAATAAAAACGAAGTAGATTTCAAGAACGATAATTATAAATTATCATTGGGCATTACGGCACAAAAGCAATGGCTTCTCGGAAAACGCGTGACATTTGACGGTTCTCTGTTGACCGAGAATGAAAAACAGGAAAAATACGGATTGCTTTCGGTAAAACTGACCGCATCATTAAAAAAAGAATTCTTCAAAAATGTTTTTATGATCGGCGGGTTTGAAAAGTCAATAACATCGTATGACCGATTAACCAATGATATCAGCGAAGATGAGGATATTCCATTGGATTCATGGCTTACGTCCAATGCCTTATTTCTAAATCCCTATTGTGATACTATAAAAAACAAAATGCACCCGGTAGATGACAGCATGTATTTCAGCGTATACGGCAAACTTGTCGGCGGATTTCTTGGCGGCAACTGGCAGTATTTTCAAACAATGATCGAAACATCGCTGTATAAAAACATCTATGACCATCGGGTCGTGTCGGTTTTTCATGCTCAGTATAAAGGCATGTCTCCCTTGGGAAATACATTATCCGTGCCGGTCGATGAATTGTTCTCTTTAGGTGGGGCGTATGATATCCGGGGATATGATTACGCCGGTATCGGCAGCGAGTTTTACACGGTTTTCTATGTGAATAAGGAAGAGCGGATTAAGCTCTACGGCGACTGGTGGGGTGAAATATTTTTGGATGCCGGATTCGGATTGATGCAAGACGAACAACTGTCGGCTGATAACGTCAAATACGGTGCCGGGGCAGGTATCCGTTATGTGTTACCGTTCATCATTGTACGTGCTGATTATGCCTACCGATTGATCGGCAGAGAATATCAATTTCATTTTGCCATCGGTCAGGTCTTCTGATCATGAAAAAATTACTGCAGACCATTTTGTTTGATCTTTTTATGACCGCCATCGTTGTGTTCTTTCTTTACCAGTTCGTTCTTTTTGCAAAACTTGACCAGTATATCGTGCGCACGATAATAAAAAGTATCAACACCGAGCTATCGCTGAATACCGATATCATAAACTTTTCATATCGATTTCCCTTTACCGTAAAAGCACAGCATATTGCAATCGGTGAAAAAAGTATGATCGGTACCGTGTCGATCAGTATCGATCCTGTCGTACTTATCCTTACCGGCGATGCCAGGATCAGTGAGATCAAGATAGAAGATGCCATGCTTACGCAAGCGGATATAATTGAATTCGGTAAGCAATTTACCTCAAAGAATGACACGAAGAAAAATAACGCAGTATCGGTAAGCGCTGATTCGATCATTTTGAAACGTGTTTATTTTGCGATGGATGAGAACAGATTTATACGTATCGATTCGTCTAAATTCGGATTCAATTACTCGCAGGATTATTTTTCAGCGCGGTGTGACGATTTAAAGGGCATGGCCGTATACGGACAGAAAAAAATACCGCTAACCATTTCTTCAACACACTTCGAACAATCAAAACAACTTCTAAAAGTCGATCTTGAAGCGATGTTTGGGACATCTGAGTTGTCGGTTCATGCTCAACGTGAGGCGGGCTTATATTCAGGTAATGTTGTGATCGATAAATTGCAGATCAGTGATGTGAGCGGCGGAGCCGCTGAAGGCTCGGTTAGCGTTTATTCCCGAATTACCGGAAAAGGCAAGTTGCCTGTGATCGATGGGTCTGTGATGATCGAAGGCGGCAGATATAACCAATTTATTATAAACAACGGCAGATATCGATTCAAATTCGGTGATGGACGTTTGTCCGTTCACGATATAGTATTAACATCAAAGACAACCGTTTTCAAAGGATATATCGCATCTACATTGACCGGAGTGCCTGCCGTAGATGGTAAATTTGTGATCGAACATTTCAATATTGCCGATGTCATGGCCGGCCCTTACAATACTGATATCAATGCGAATGTCGAATTTTCCGGGAACGGCGCGAAATGGGATGATTTCAGTGGAACACTGAACGTTTCTGAAATTGCAGGGCGTTGTCAATCCACAGTGCTTTCCAACGGGAACGTGAAAGTTGTTAAAGATAAAAAATTATTGACGATAGAATCGATGTATCTGAAGACCGGAGAAGGCAGCATAGATGCCGAGGGTTCATTGTACGGTAAATATTTTTCGTTTTCATTGAATACCAACCGTCTTCCGATAGAAATGCTTTCACCCGGGTTTCAAGTGACCGGATCGGCTGATTTCAAAGGCGTTCTCAACAAGGATGCTTCGGGAATATCGGGATCGGGGCTTCTTACAACATACTCAGTGAAATACGGCCCCGTATCAGTAACAAAGCTGTTCGCTTCGCTCTCACTCGGCGCTAAGAACGGCTCGGTTTCACTGTTCGTCAACGACGCTTCCGTAAAGGGTTTGCCGGCGATTAAATTCGGAAAGGTAAGCGGTGAATTTTCCTCCGATACGATAGTTTTGAAACAATGCGATATGACGTTTAATGATGACCACAGCATTGCTGCCGCATTTACCGCAAACAGGTCGGCTCAGGATAAAGCTTGGCTATCTTCCGATGCTTCGGTCACGTGGAAAATAAAAAAATGGGCTGTACGGTGCACGGCCGCATCTGTCCTCTTTGGCGAACAAATCTCTTCCGTCAGCGGATTGCATTTGACCGACGGTGCAAGCGATCTTAATGCGTCATTTCATGCCGACCGATCGAAGAACTCGGTGCAAGCTACGGTAAACGGTATGATCGACATTGCTCAAATAAATCGGTATAAAGAAATTTTCCCCGATGTCGAGGGGCAGATCGCAGTGAATGCCGATTTTTCACGTGATGACGGCGTTGTCAAATCATCGCTCTCGTTGCATATGCCGTATTTTATTATGGTATATAATAATTTTTCACAAACTCGGATCGATGATTTTACCGTTCGTGCCGCGTATGATACCGATCATTACCGCATCGATGAAGTATCGTTTGTCGTAGATAAGGAAAAAAACATATTAACGGGCACTGCAGATATCGATCTTCGCGGCAAGCCGGTTTTCAACAGTTTCCGCATTCACGGAACGATCACAAAAATGTATGCATCATTTTTAGCTAACTTCGCAACCACCGACGTATCGGTGACCGAGGGGTATTTCCGCGGGCCGATCGACTTCGTATACGGGAAAGATATCAAGCTGAATGCCGATGTACACTTGTTCGATACACAACTGATCGTGTTTGCGATAGGCAACGCCGTGGTGGAACGAATGAGCGGTCATGCAACGGTCGTTGACAACGACCTGACCATCGAATACATAGACGGTATTGCGAATGAACGCGGAAAAGTACGACTGAGCGGCACAATAAGCGATATCATCAATGACCGGACGCTCAATCTCAAGATTGTTTTCTCAGGTTTATACGTACCGAATCTGTGGTATTTCAGCGGATTTGCCAACGGTACCGTTGAGATAATCGGGAAAGGCCATGACGAGATCCTTCAGGGCGACATCACGGTAGACAGCGGAATTTGGAATGCTCCGTTCAGCGCGTTTTCAAAGAGCGGGCGGAAAAATCTGTCAGGCTTGAATATGAACATTCACTTGCAAGGTGAAAATAATATATGGTGGCGCAATGATTCCGTAAACATAGAATTCGGCGTCGATTTTACGCTTAAAAAAATTTATCTTGAAGATAAGACGGTCTTATCAGGCACCATGCAGTCGCTTAAAGGAACATTCTATTTCCTTGATGTGCCGTTCAATGTGGTCAACGGGCAATTGATATTCACCAACCCGGACGATATTACGCCCGACCTCAATATCCAAGGCGAGACCGAGGTCTTTTACTTGGGACGTAAAAAGATAAGACTCTATGTGACGGGGTCGCTCGCTGAACCGAAGATCACCTTGACCAGCGATGATCCGTCGTTGACGCAGAATGATCTGCTAGCGCTCCTAACCTTCAATCGGCCGATGAATGAATTGGAAAACACCAGCTTTATGAATGAGAAGGCCGGCGAATGGGCCACGTTCTATCTACAACAGCGATTGCTGAAACCGCTCAAACGCAGCTCCGTTTTGGACACGCTCAACGTACGAGGAAATTTACTAAGTGACAAGGACCGTTATCTCGATGTGGAGGTTGGGAAATATCTCGGCAATTCCTTTTATGTGGTCTACCGCAATGAAATGGTGAAGGGTCAGAATCAACGCTTCAACGTCATCTATTATATCAACAATAATCTCTCGCTTGAGACCGGTGCCGAAGAAGAAAAGGGCGAGATGAAATACAATGTAGATATGAAACTAAAATTCAAATATTGACGTAATGAAAAAAATCTCTCGAAAATATTATACGCTTGTATTCGGAATCGCCGTATCGTTGTTTATGTCATCATGCATGTCTTTTGTGATGACAGTTGTCAATATTGGTTTTACACAACGGTTTTTCATTGCTTGGATAAGGGCTTTTGTTATCGGTTTTGCCGTGGCGTTGCCCGTATCGCTCATTATTATACCAGTAATCAGAAAAAACATTGAAAAAGTGTTCAAATAAAGGTTTACACCGTTATTTCTTTTTGCTACACTGCCTCAGCCGAAAAGGTAGATAAAAATTATCTCACATCCCCGGTCATACCGGAGAAAGGAACCCGAAATGACGATATCACAAAACAAAATGGTGACCATGGATTACACGCTTACCGATAATAATGGCACCGTGCTCGATACATCGAACGGCAATGACCCCTTTGCGTATATTCACGGGACAGGAAGCATTATCCCCGGTCTTGAAGAAGCGCTTGAAGGCAAAAAAGAGGGCGATACGCTGAAAGTGGCTATCCCGCCTGAAAAAGCATACGGCGAGCGTAACGAAGAAATGATCATCAATATCCCGAAAGAGCGTTTTCAAAATCCTGAAGAACTTCAGCCCGGTATGGAATTCCAGATACCGATGCACGGCGGCGCTCAGATCATGCGTATATTGAAGATCGAGGGCGACCAGATCGTTGCCGACGGCAATCATCCGCTTGCAGGTGAAACACTCAATTTTGATGTGACCGTTCGCGGTGTACGCGAGGCAACAGCTGAAGAACTCGAAGCAATGAACGATCACGGCTGCGGCTGCGGTTGCGGCGACGAAGAAGAGTGCGGTTGCGAAGACGACTCATGCGGCGAAGGAAGCTGCGGTTGCGGTAAATAATTAGATTCTCTTTCAAAATAAATAAGGGCGCCTTGCGGCGTCCTTTTTTTTAAATATCAAACACAATAGAAATCGAAAAACGACATAAACGTATGATAATGAGTGATAAGCGTTATTAAAGTATTTTGATTTAACAATAATTACATTTAGAGATATAAAATGAATATTTAAATCAAAATATTCTTGATTAATCCCTAATAGGAATTACCTTGACATGATATTGTAAACCAGTTAGTTTCAAAAAGGAAAAATATTTAAATGGTTCATGGAATAATAGGAGGTTATTGGTATGCGTATACTGATATTTATTGTTGTATTTGCTTTTATACTGGTATCTTGCGGCGGAGGGAGCGGTTCGCCATCTGAACCGGATGATCCCACGGCAGCAGAATTATGTGCTACCGGGTGGACACAATTTGAATCCGATAATTTCACCGGTGCGGCAACTTCTTTTCAAGATGCGATAACCACTGATAGCAATTATTGCGAAGCCTATATCGGCTTGGCTATAACTCGCATACGTCAGGATAACTTTACTGATGCTAAAACGCAGCTCACAACTGCCAAGACAAAATCACCCACAACGAACCAATCGATAGCCATATCGCTTGGTTTATCATTTGTGTATGTGAAGGAAAATAATGCAACAGGAATCATTACGGAATTAAGCGGGAAAATAACCGGTACCGATACCTTTGATATCGGATACGGCACGGGAATAGATGCCGTGGATATTCATAATCTGTTGTGTGAGGCGTATATCATGAACCGCACGCTCGGTACGGAAGGCGGTTCGGCCATGAACGCGCTTGATGCGTGGGGGCAGGTCAAGAAAGCGCTTGGGTTGGATGGCAGTGACGCAAAAGCGATCGAATTGCAGAATTATTTGAGGGGGACACGATGAGAATAGTAAAGTCTTTTACTGCTTCGATAATATTGATGCTTTTGTTAATAGGAAATGCCAACGCAGGTGATTTACAGGAGTGGGC
>CAZIJP010000003.1:34867-47731 GCA_964539615.1 uncultured bacterium | reverse complement strand
TCAAAGCTTGAAAACTCCTAATCACGTGCTATAGTTAAGGAAACGAAAGGGGAACGGACATGAAAAAATTAATGGTTTTGCTTGTTGCTGTTGCTGTAGCATTATCTGCTGTGTATGCGGTAAAATTGGAAGATGTTCTTAATAAGGACATGATGACGAAGGGATACTCTGCAAAATTGACAATGACCACCGATGGTAACCTTCTTATGAGCGGAATGGTCTACCAAAAAGATGAAAAGTCACGCTCTGAAATAAAAATGGGCAATATGCCCGGCATGGAGATCATGGCTCAATTCGGGTTGGATGAGATGATCACGATCATTAAAGACAAAAAATTATATACACTCTATCCGAAAAAGAAAAAATATACCGAGACCGATATGGGCGGAACTGATCCGACGATGATGAACAATGCAAATGAAGACCCGTCAAAATTTGACTATGATCAAAACGTCGAAAAGGTCGGCACCGAAAAGATCGGTTCAATTACAGCCGATAAATACAAAATGATCCCGAGCAAAGATGAAAAATTAGATGGCGAAATGTTCTTTTTTATCGATCCTGCCACTAAGATGATCATTGGCGTTCATGTTATCGGGAATGACGGCACCGTTATGAAGGTTGAATATACAAACATTACCATCGGCGTCAATGAAAGTGTTTTTTCAATACCTGCAGGATATACGAAGACAACACAGGAAGGCTTAATGCAATAATTTCCACAGTTGGTTAATGTTTTTAACAGCGGGGTTTGCTCCGCTGTTTTTTTTATAATGTGATGTAGTTTTTAAAAAATATTCCTGTCACTGCTTGACATTGTAAATGATCATGCCGTATACTCCATGATATGAAACGGGAAGAAGTATCGAAAGATATACGAACACACAGAAGGTATTTTTTCTTATACAGTCTGTTGGTAGTCATAGTCATCGTATTTTTTATCAATATCATGCTGTTTCTAAAGGAACAGAAAAAAATGTTATTGTTTGTCAATATTGCCGGACGTGAACGCATGTTGTTGCAAAAGATCACCAAGGAAGTGCTTTTACGCGATAAAAACTCTGTTGCCGAGACCATGCGGATGTTTGATGATTCTCTCGAGGGATTATTGAAAGGCGGTATGGTTCAAAACAGCCTTTTTCTACCGGAAAGGGTATTCATCGATAAATTGGATAATAGTGCAATACGAAGAGATCTTGAAAATATTCAATTGTTCTGGATGGATTATAAAAATAAAATGAATCTGGTCCTTTTCGAAAACGATACCGAAGCGTTGCGGTATATTATCGCCAATAACGATATTTTTCTTGAAAAAATTGACGATATTGTAAACCGCATTCAGCAATATTATGAATATCGCGGAAGCAGGATACGTATTGTTTTTTTTATATTGACGGGATTTGTTATTTCGGGTTTTTTAACAGCTATTTTGCTGCAGGCAAAGGACCTTTCCACAGCTCGGCTGGCATTGGCCGAACTGGAGACATTTGTGCCGATATGCAGCAGATGTAAGAAGATCCGTAAGGAAAACAGCGATCCGCATGATTCGTCATCATGGCTGCCTTTAGAAGAGTATTTTAAACGAAAAACAGATACAGAATTTTCTCACGGATTATGTCCGGATTGTATGCAAGAATTATATCCGGAATATGCAAAAAATTCAGAGAAGAAAGGGAAAGGCTTATTGTTATGAATACAATGAATCCTGTGGTAATGGCATTGATGGCCGGGCTGTTTACCTGGAGTATGACAGCCATCGGTGCGGCAGGCGCATTTATGACAAAAAATATCAGCAGGCCGATGCTCGACTTCATGCTTGCCTTTGCCGGCGGTGTAATGACGGCGGCTAGTTTTTGGTCGCTGCTCAATCCTGCAATTGAGATGTCGGGCGGATCATGGGTACCTGCCGTCGTAGGTTTTGCGGGAGGCGGGTTATTTTTACGAATAGTTGATAAGATCCTGCCGCATTTGCATATTGAATATCCGATGTCTGAGGCAGAAGGTCCGAAGACAAAATTATCCCGCACGATGCTTCTTGTTTTTGCCATAACGTTGCATAATATTCCCGAAGGACTAGCCGTTGGCGTAGCATTCGGAGCTTTGGCATCAGGTATGCATGAGGTAACATTGTCGGGTGCGATAGCTCTTGCAATAGGTATCGGCATTCAGAATCTTCCCGAAGGTATGGCTGTGGCCGTGCCATTGCGCCGCGAGGGCCTATCGCAATTGAAATCATTCTGGTACGGTCAGCTTTCCGGAATTGTAGAACCGATTGCCGCCGTGATCGGCGCTGCCGCAGTTATGATCATTCAACCGATACTTCCTTATGCACTGGCTTTTGCCGCCGGAGCGATGATCTTTGTGGTCGTAGAAGAAGTTGTGCCGGAATCACAGAAAGACGGGAATACCGATATTGCCACCGCAGGATTTATGGTGGGATTCACGGTGATGATGTTTTTAGACGTTGCATTGGGATGAGTACATTTTAAATTAACACGCGCGTTTGTCATTATTACTTTCTGGCGTTGTTTACTTTTGTGCATTAGGTCAACCGTATTATAATCACTCATTATGTAAATACTTTACGAACATTCATTGACAAAAACAAGTCTTCTTGGTATTATCAGCCATATGTACCGGGTTGTGCTTAACAATTACCTGTTGAAGAGTTTTTTGATGGGTATTTCGGATATTACCGTCGACATTGAACTCCTTTATGATGAAAAACATACGCTTGCAGGCATTGTTGAGCCGGAGCGAATCATGAGCCTTTTACGTAGTTCGGAAGCCCAAACGAAAGCCAGCGCGCAGGGCTCTGTGCCCGAGTTATGCAGGGCTGTGGCCGATATGTTATGCACATCATCGGAATGCGTTACCTGTATCGTTCGTTCCGTGCATCATACGGGAAATTTTGTTGAGTGGACGCATAATTTCAATACGGTCTATCTCGCGTTCGGCAGTAATGTTGGTGACCGCATGGAATATCTTAACGAAGCATGCCGCCTGTTTGATGAAAGTATACGGATATATATCGATAAAAAATCCCCGGTCTATCAAACTGAACCGGTCGGATTCGGCGATCAGCAGCATTATTATAATATGGTTGTAAAAGCCCGTACATCGTTTACGCCGATGCAGCTGTTGGCATGGATCAAGACCATTGAGCAAGCAATGGGGCGTACATGGTCTAAGCGTAATTATCCTCGCGTCATCGATATTGATATTCTCTATTACGGTGATGAACGTATTCAAACTCCGACACTGGTGGTGCCGCATCCTGCCGTATATGAACGCCCGTTCGTAGCGGCGCTTCTTTCTGCGGTCAATCCGTCGTTTGTTGATCCGATAACGCAACGTCCCTTACCGGTTGATGTATCGCATGACTGGGTCTCTATAGAAAGCAGGTAATCATGAGAAAGATCACTCCCGACGATCTGCGGGATATGAAGGCGCGAGGCGAACGGATAGCTGCCGTTACTGCCTATGATTATTCGATGGCGCAACTTTTTGACGCGGCAGGAGCAGATATCATTCTTGTCGGCGATTCTCTCGGCATGGTGCTTTACGGAATGCCCGATACGTTGGCCGTAACGATGGAGATGATGATCGCCCATACGGCAGCTGTCGTCAGAGGTGTTAAGCACGCCATGGTCGTGGCCGATATGCCGTTCATGTCATACCAAATAAATGAAGATGAGGCTGTGCGTAATGCAGGTGAGATGATGCGTCGTACCGGATGTGCCGCAGTGAAATTCGAAGGTTATTATCCCAATCTTATAAAAAGACTTACCGATATCGGTATCCCTGTCGTGGGGCATTTGGGCTATACGCCGCAATCGGCCCGCAAATACGGGTATCATATCATACGGGGTAAATCGGATACGGAACGTAATGCCATTAAGGAGGCGGCAGTCGACCTCGATCATGCGGGAGCATGCTTTCTTGTAGCAGAATCGGTTCCCGAGTCGCTCGGCAAAGAGTTGTCGGAGGCATTGACCATGCCGGTAGTAGGGATTGGCGCAGGGCGTTATTGCGACGGCGAGATACAGGTTTGTTATGATATTTTAGGTATTTATCAGGAATTTTTGCCGAAACACGCAAAAATATTCCGTAATGCAGGCCGTGTCATGAAAAGCGGCATGAAGGCCTATGTTCGCGCGGTAAAAGACAAATCATTTCCAACCGAAGACAATGTAACCAAAAGCAGGTAAAAGATGATCATTGAAAAAGATCCGAAAAAGGTTCGCGAGTATATTGATGCAGAACGATCGAAAGGGAAAAAG
The DNA here is from genome assembly GCA_964539615.1 of uncultured bacterium. Classification (GTDB taxonomy): domain Bacteria; phylum Macinerneyibacteriota; class Macinerneyibacteria; order Macinerneyibacteriales; family CAYRFE01; genus CAYRFE01. The sequence goes on along the minus strand of CAZIJP010000003.1, from coordinate 43,448 downwards.
ATTGGTTTTGTGCCGACCATGGGGTATCTCCATGAGGGACATATGTCGCTTGTCAGACAGGCAAAAGCGGAAAATGACATCGTGATCGTTTCCATTTACGTCAATCCCACACAGTTTGCGCCGACGGAAGATCTTTCAAAATATCCCCGTGATCTTGAAAAAGACAAACGAATGTGTGAAGCGGAAGGTGTTGCCATGATATTTTTTCCGTCGGATGAGACCATGTATCCGCACGGTTATAATACGTATGTCGTGCCCGAATTATTATCGCTGAATTTGTGCGGTAAATCTCGTCCGATCCATTTTCGCGGCGTTTGTACCGTTGTCACAAAACTGTTCAATATCGTTGCGCCTGATGCGGCGTATTTCGGTCAAAAGGATTATCAACAATTCAAAATATTAGAGCAGATGGGATTTGATCTCAACATGCCTGTACGTGTTGTACCGTGCCCTATTGTTCGTGAAGCTGACGGATTGGCCATGAGTTCGCGAAACGTGTATCTGTCACCCGAAGAGCGGGAAGACGCTTTGAGTTTATCCCAATCGCTTGCGATCGCCCGTGAGATGCTTACTGCAGGAGAACGGCGGGCATCGGTCATTTTACAAACAATGCGTGCTCATATTGAAAAACATCAAACCGCACGGATCGATTATCTGCAATGCGTTAACGAAGAGACGTTGGAAGATGTTGAAAACATCGATTGTTTACAAAAAACACTGTTCGCGCTTGCAGTATTTTTCGGCAAAACGCGATTGATAGACAATACGGTATGGATCGAGCATGATCTGTAAGATCGCATCTGCCGGATTTGAAGGCATCTCCGCATTTCCAATCACCGTTGAAACTGCCGTTTCAAACGGCATGCCTGCTTTCAATGTGGTCGGTATGAATGATGTCGTGACCCGTGAAAGCCGCGACCGCATTCGCGTAGCATTTGAAGCGAGCGGGCTGCGTTTTCCGAATAAAAAAATCGTAGTGAACCTTGCGCCGGCAGAAGCAAAAAAAGAAGGCGCGCTTTATGATCTACCCATTGCCGTTTCCCTGTTGTCCGCCATGGGAGTGCTTCGTGCCGAGACCGATTCGTTCATCATCGTCGGCGAACTGGCGTTGGACGGGATCGTGCGCCGTGTGCGCGGGATTTTGCCGATTGCCGAATTTGCCAGAAATTCAGGCAAGTCGCTTATTTGTCCGGCTGAAAATAAACAAGAGGCTGCATTTGTGCAGGGCCTTGATATTCATCCCGTTGCTACATTGACCGAGCTTATGGATTTTCTCAATGGTTTTGTGCCGATCAATCCGTTCAAACTAAACGATGATATGTTTTTCGGTGAACGTGAAAAGGGTATCCCTGATTTCAGCGATGTACGCGGGCAGATGCTTGCCAAACGCGCCATTGAGATCGCTGTCTCGGGTCGGCATAATGTGCTTATGATCGGTCCGCCCGGTACAGGGAAGACAATGCTGGCGCAGCGGATTCCGTCAATATTACCGTTCCTTACTCGTGAAGAATCATTGGAAGTGACAAAAATATACAGTGTCGCCGGTTTATTGGATGAAAACAGTCCCATTCTTACCGTGCGTCCGTTTCGCGCGCCGCATCATACAATAAGCGATATCGGTCTTATCGGCGGTGGCGGAAGCCCGCGGCCCGGCGAGATAAGCCTGGCGCATAAGGGTGTGCTTTTTTTGGATGAACTGCCGGAATTTAAAAAGACCGTTATAGAGGTCCTGCGCCAGCCCATTGAGAATGGGTCCGTTATTATTACCCGGGCAGCGTATTCGGTGACCTATCCGGCGAATTTTCTGATGGTTGCGGCCATGAACCCGTGCCCGTGCGGTTATCAGGGGGATAAAGAGAAAAAATGCACATGTTCACCATTTGATATTCAACGTTACAGAAAGAAAATATCAGGCCCGATCATCGACCGCATCGATATTCATGTAGATGTGCCTCGTGCTTCCTACGAGGAATTGAAAGGGGATTGGACCGAAGAATCATCGCACAGTATCCGTGAACGTGTATTCATTGTTCAAGACATGCAAAAAAAACGTTTCGCAGAAGAAAAAATTCATTATAATTCAGAAATGTCATCATCAATGGCCAAAAAATATTGTATACTGGACGCGGACGCAGAGCTATTGTTTAAACAAGCTATCAAGCAGTATGCTTTATCGGCTCGGGCATATTACCGGATACTGAAGGTTGCCCGTACGATAGCGGATATGGACGGCGGCGAAACGATCGCCGTACCGCATATTGCCGAGGCTGTTCAATACAGGCGAGCAATGGAGGAAACGTATTTATAAATGTCGAAAGGGGGAGCGGTTGTGAAAGTACTCGTAATCAATCCGGGGTCAACGTCCACAAAGATCGCTGTTTTTGAAGATGGAAAAGGGTCGGTGTATGATTGTACGGTGCGCCATAATGCTATTGAGCTTGAAAAGTTTGATAAGATCGTAGACCAATTCGAATTTCGGAAAAAATATATCCATGAAGCGCTTGACGCTGCCGGAATTTCAATGAAAGATCTGAATATCATTGTAGGCCGCGGAGGGCTTATGCGCCCGTTACAAGGCGGCACGTATGCGATCAATCAAAAAATGCTTGATGATCTTGCCGATAAGTCCATTTGGGGGCGTGAACATGCGTCAAATTTAGGTGCATTTCTTGCAAAATCACTGGCGGATGAGATCAGCGTTCCTTCGGTCATCGTAGATCCGATCACGATCGATGAATTGTCGGATGTGGCGCGTATTTCAGGTATCCCCGAAATCGAACGCAATTCGCTTTTTCACGCATTAAATTCCCGCGCATGCGCCCGTAAGGCCGCAAAAGAACTCGGGAAAAAACTTGAAGATTGTAATTTTGTTATCTTGCATATGGGCGGGGGCATATCGACCGTAGCGTTTGAAAAAGGACGTTGTGTTGATGTGAACAATGCGCTTCTCGGCATGGGGCCGTTTTCTCCACAGCGTGCCGGCGCTTTACCGATAGGGCCGCTTCTGGAAATGGCTTTCAGCGGAAAATATACCTTAAAGGAGCTTCAATCGTATCTTTCAAAAAAAGCGGGACTACTCGCATACCTTGGCACTGATATGGGTACTGATATTGAAAAACGCATCAAAGAAGGGGACAAGAAGGCCGAATTGATCTTTACGGCTATGTGTTATCAGGTCGCAAAGGAAGCCGGCGCAATGTTTGCCGTATTAAAAGGTAAAGCTGATGCAATTATCTATACGGGCGGACTTGCTTTTTCAAAAGATTTTCTCATCCCGTATTTGCAGGACCATCTCGGGTACATAGGCAAACAGATCATCTATCCGGGCGAAGAAGAATTGACCGCGCTTGCAGAAGCAGGTTTCAGAATTTTAAAAGGTGAAGAAAAACCGCAGGAATATAAAGGTAAATAAGCGAAAGGGTGATCCGACATGATTAAGAATTTTAAAGAGATGGAAAAACAGGCAAAAGAACTTCCTTCAAAACGAGTAGCGCTTGCAATGGCAGAGGAAGATGATGTTCTGACAGCGATCGTTAAAGCCGCTGAAGAAGATATCGTTGTGCCGGTGTTGGTCGGCGATGAAGCAAAGATCAAAGAGATCGCAAAACAAGAAAAGCTTGATCTTTCGAAATGCACGATCGTACATACGGTCGGCGAAAAAGAATGTGCCGCTAAAGCTGTCGAATTGGTACGCAACGGCCAAGCCGATCTTCTTATGAAGGGTAAAGTTGCAACATCAAGCATCATGAAAGCTGTTTTGAACAAAGAGATCGGACTGAGAGCCGAAGGCGTTATATCGCATATCACCGTTTTCGAAGCCCCGTTGTATCACAAACTGATATTTATGACCGATGCCGCGATGACCATCGCTCCCACATTGGACGAAAAGGTCGGGCTTATCAACAATGCCGTCGCTGTTACTCAAAAATTTGGCGTAAAAAAACCGAAAGTCGGCGTGATCTGTGCCGTTGAAAAGGTCAATGCGGAATCCATGCCGGCTACTGCCGATGCTGCGCTCTTATCGAAAATGGCTGAACGTGGACAGATCAAAAACTGCATAATCGATGGCCCGTTCGCATTGGACAATGCAATTTCAAAAAAAAGCTGTGAGGTCAAAGGTATTGTGACCGATGTTGGCGGCGATGCCGATATCCTCCTGATGCCCGATCTTGTAGCTGCGAATGTTATGTATAAGACCGTGGGGTATCTTACAGAAATAAAGATGGCCGGCGTAATAGTAGGCGCAAAAGTGCCCATCATCCTGACATCACGTGCCGACAACGAAGAAATTAAGTATTTATCGATCCTTACCGGCGTATCGATCGTGTGATCCTTGAATTTTTACGCGCTCGATGCTATACTAGGCGATGAATAAAGGAGGAATCTTATGAAAAAAATCAGTATGTTCGTTCTGACCGTAATGGCAGTGTTTGCCGTTACATGTGCTACTTCAAACAGTTTTTCATTCAAAGTCGGATATTATATGCCGAACGATCTGCCTTATAACGGTATAATCTGGGGTGCCGACTATGGTTACCAGGTCGATGAGAACGTAGAAATTCTCGCTAGCGGCGACCTTTTCCTTCGCAGTGTTGAAAATATCACCGACCAAGGCGATATTGAAAAAGTAGGCGTTCCTATAAGCCAGTTCAGCAAATTAAGCGAGTGGTCTGTATGGCATTTGCCGCTGACCTTTAAAGTGCGTATCAGTTTCCCGATCGACGAAGAATCAAAAGTAAAACCGTTTGCTCTTGCAGGTATCGGTTATGGTATCACCCATGTTTCTTATACTGCATCAGCAGATGAGAACGGCGATCCTCTTGCTAATCCGCAGGAAGAGTCTTTGACTTATAACGGATTTGTCTGGCAGGTCGGCGGCGGTGTTATGCTGCGCGTCGGTTCACGTTCCAATTTTATCGGCGAATTGATCTACAACGGCGCATCATTTGATAAGAAGGAAGGCGAGCTTCTGTTCTCCAACCTCGATTCGTCAGGATTTATTCTGCGTGCCGGGATCAACGTCATTCTTTTCTGATAACGATTGGGTATTAATTTACGGCCGGGGGCGATCAGCTCCCGGTTTTTTTTAACTAAATGCTTTTTTTGATAGATACACGAAATCGAGATATTATCGCAGTAGGTTTCGCACAAGCATTCTGTAACTTGCTCCGACAGGGAGTTGTTCGTTACCAACCGTTACCAGGTCTTTATCTACGGTCGATATTTTGTTACGTGCGACGATATATGATTTATGGATGCGAACAAAAAGCTTCTCAGGCAGTTCGCTTTCGATGGCTTGCATTGTTTTTTGTGTCAGATATTCTTTGTCGTTAGTATGAAATTTTATATAATTACCGTATGCGCTGATATAGATGATCTCATTAAAAGCTATTCGTACAAATCCTTCATCGGTTTTAAGCGTTATGATATTTTCAGCGGTAGATTCTTGTTTGGACATTACGGGAGACGGTTGAAGCCGCGCGATTGCCTTATTCACCGCTTTTACAAAGCGTTCAAAGGAAAACGGTTTCAATAAATAATCCGTTACGTCAAACTCATAGCCTTCCAGCGCGTATTCCGAGTAAGCGCTTGTAATGATCACTGCCGGCAGTTTTTGTGATGATTTAAGGAGATCAATTCCTGTGAATTGCGGCATTTTTATATCAAGGAACATCAGATCGACAGAATTGGTATGAATGAAAGCGACGGCCTCTATGGCAGTATCACAGGTTTTCACTAATGTGAGCGACGGAAGCATTGCAATGTATTTTTCGAGAATACGTTGTGCCAACGGTTCATCATCGACGATCATGCAGCGAACGTTTTTCATTATTGATCCGGCATCCTTTCTCCGGTTTGCGGCACGGTCAATTTAACCGAGTAGATCATATCACGTTCTGTGATAATCAAGGTAAATGTTTCGCGATACAGTAATTCTAACCGCCTGCGGATGTTCTCTAGTCCGGTATTTGTTGAATTTATTTTTGTGTTTAAGCGTGTCGGGATGCTGTTGTTAATGGTAAATGTCAACATATCGGTAGTACATGAGATCGTGATCGTTACAAAAAAATCACCAGTTGATTCACTCACGCCGTGTTTAAATGCATTTTCAATGAACGGAATGAAAAGCATCGGCGGGATGGTTCGTTCATTACAATTTTCAGGCGCGTGGAATTCGATCATTGCTTTTTTCTTCAACCGTAATTTTTCAAGTTCCAAATAATTACGTATGAAATCGATCTCATCGGATAATTTAACAACGGATTTGTTCACCGTTTCCAACATATACCGCATCAATGCCGCAAGCCGTAAGACCGTATCGGGGGCTTGATCGGATTTATCGAGCGTGAGGGCATACAGGTTGTTCAACGTGTTGAACAAGAAATGCGGATTGATCTGGGCTTTTAATAATTGTAACTCTGCCTGGACCTTTTGCGCACGGGCTTCTTGAAGTTCGAAATGACCAGAGATGGAGTTTTTTAGAATTTTCAAGCCTGTTGTTACCAAAAGTATCAAAATGGTAGCGTATGTTACTCCAAAATACGTACTGTATATTATAAAAACATGTGAGTCGAGATATATGCTAAAAATTACCGATAAATATAAAATCACAGGAACACTAATGCCATATAAAATATATTTTTTCTTTAAAAGTAATTTCGAAAATGCTAAAAAATGAATGTATACGGGAAGCATACTTGTCAATGTCACGCCTATCGCAAGAGCGAACGCATCCATTTTTGTGAGGATACGGTAGTTTGAATAATTAATATATTTTGATATCAACATGAAGCTCCAGAAATAGATATGGAGCATTATCTGACGGGTCAACAGTTTGAAGAGAAAAATGAAAACTTTATTTATTCGCATACATATGTTGTAGCATGCTTCCGTTTCTCTGGCAAACGGAAAGTGGTGAAATGCATTTGTCCTTATTAAAACGAGTTTCTCATTTAAAAATCGAATTCATCACTATCAGATAGAAATATACTTGCAAGCCGTTAGTATCGGGAAAAAAGGAGGATTCGTATGAAAACTTTGATAGTAGTGTTGAGTGTAACGGTTCTTTTATTTGTGTTGGGGTGTTCCAAAAGTTCGACTGCGCCGGAAGATGATCCGACACCGGCCTTGGTTATCACCGGGATTGTGGACAATGTTTCCGTGGGGATGGGGACAGACGGAGCTATTGACATTACCGTATCGAACGGTACCGCTCCGTATTCCTTTGTATGGTCGAATGGCGCTGAAACAGAAGATATTACCGGAGTGGAAGCAGGCGAATATACCGTAACGGTAACTGACGATGAAGGATTGACATCAGAGAAGACTTTTACCGTTACAGAACCTTCAACCGGCTCCTTTGCCGATATCGACGGTAATACGTATGCTGCGGTGAAGATCGGTGGCAGATGGTGGATGGCCGAGAATTTTAAAGGCTCTCATGATAAAGACAATGCAGCGGTAACGTCATATGCTTATGGTGATAACACTGCTAATGTCACTACATACGGACGCTTATACGAGTATGACGCAGCGGTAGCAGGTGCGCCGAATGGATGGCATTTGCCGACCGATGCCGAGGTAAAGCAATTGGAAATGACGCTTGGCATGTCGCAATCTCAAGCGGATACCGACGACGCTTTTCGCGGAACTGACCAAGGTACACAATTGAAAGTCGGCGGCGGATCCGGATTCAATGCAAAGATCGCCGGTTGGTGGTCACCGAATTCCGGTTCGTATATGGGAATCGATGGTTCGGGTTCTAATGAAGGCACGGGTTTCTGGACTTCTACAACAACCGGCAGCAATGCATGGACGCGTACGATTTTCAAATCAGGAGCCAATGCTGCTAAGGTCGGAAGATATCCAGACGCGAAGACCTATCGTCTCAGCGTTCGTTATATTAAAGATTGATTGGATACAGTGTGCCGGGGTTTTACGCCCCGGCTCAAAATCAATAATCTTGCGGAATGATCTTTGTGTAATCTATTTTACGCGGTAAAGCAGGTTCGCGGAAAGCGAGCTTTTTTATGAAATCCTTAAAGTTTGCATTAACGTTGAAATTGGCCTCGTCGTAGTAGTGATCGTATGCAAAGCCTTTATTTCCAATGTCATTTAATGGAATTATCTGGGCATTATAGGTTTCCAATTGACGGAAATTTCCCACACGTGACATGGTCGGCATATGACCGTATTGTTCTTTCAATATCATTTTCAATACCATTTGACCGAGGGATGTGGCAAGCATTTTATCGTATTCCGATGCATAACCGCTGCGGGGCACGTATCCGGCGATCTGTGCACGTGCATCGGCGATACTCAGTTTGTTTATTAAATTGGCAATATAAGCGGCAATCCCTCCAAGCCGGGGATGCCCGAACGAATCGGTTTCCGGACTTGCCTTCACCAGTTCGCATTGCTGGGAAGCTTCATTCCACCAGCGTACGCCTTCTGAAGCGCCGATGATGAGCGATTGACGTTCTTTATATTTTTCAGCGACGAATTGAATGAAGCGATGAATGCGTTCTTTGGTCATTTCAATTTCAGGAATGAGCACCATATCGGCGCCGCCTAAGATCGA
>CAZIJP010000003.1:24421-34767 GCA_964539615.1 uncultured bacterium | reverse complement strand
CGTTTGATGTTTTGCAACACTTCTTCGCTTCGGTCTTTTCCGGAAGCATCTTGTTTATACGGATTTGTACGCGAAGATCCGAGAATTGAGCCGCCAATATTGCCGTTCACATCTTGTTCTGAGATGTCCACCACATAACCGTCTCCGAGAAGGCCTTTCCAACCTCCGTAAATACCGTATACTTTATAATCGAGGAGATAGGCAATATCTTTTATGGTCTCAATGCTTTTATTAAGGGCGCAGGTATCGCCGCCGCCGGTGAGGATCGCAACTGTTCCTTTATAATTGTTCATGGTTCCTCCTTGCTGTACAGCAATACTAACCAAAAAAAAGAATTTCCGCAAGGGTGATATGCTTGCAAATTAAAAAACGTGTGCTATAGTTAGATATACCTTTAAGGAGGGATGTTTATGAAAAGAATCAGTGTTATGTTGTTTGTAGTATTTGCTTTGGGATTCACCGTTTATGTATGTGCTCAGGCGACCGACAGTCCTGCGGCTGTGACCGATACGCCGGTTGAGCAGGTCGATCCTGTCAAGATCGAAGAAGCAATCAAAAAAATCTATGACGAACCCGATATTTTAAATCGTATTGAATTGTGTAAAACATTTTTAACACAGTACCCGGATGTCGGCGTACAGTATCAATACTATGTGTATCGTGCATATTTCAACGGGTTGATCGAAAAGAAAAAATATACCGATGCCGCTGCAATTCTTCCCGCTTATGAGAAGACCATGGAAGGTGAAGATGCATTATCAATGGCAGAATTTTATAATGATGTTGCCTCATATATGAGCGACAGTCTTTACAACATCGACCTTGCCATCACCTACGGTAAAAAAGCTCTTGAAACGCTCAATACCGTTACAACACCGCCTAAAGGCATAACGCCGGAAGAATGGCCTGTCATGAAGACGGAGTTTGCCGCAAACATCAACGATACTATCGGTTATTGTTATTACCGTACCATGAACTATAAAAAAGCCGAAACTTATCTGGCTGTTGCCGCAAAAACATTGGTGCGTAATCCAACGGTTCGTCTTCATTACGGTATTACGCTTATGAAACTCAGCGCTGAAGACATCAAAAAACCGCGTTATAAAGAGGCATATAACGAGCTGTTCTCGGCGCGTGTTCTTCATGATATCCGCGATGAAGAGATCCCGCTTGAATTGAATGACGCTCTGAAGGAAGTATCAAAGAAGATCCCGGCCGACTGGGGTAAAGCGGTCAATGAAAACAAGATTCGCACATTGATTGAAAATGATTATAAAAAAGCGGCTTTTGCCGAAGAACAGAATAAAGTTGCTCCGTTGTTTACGCTGAAAACACTTGACGGCAAGGAAGTTTCATTGGAATCGCTCAAGGGGAAAGTTGTAATTGTTGATTTCTGGGCAACCTGGTGTCCGCCTTGCAGAGCTGAGATGCCTGTTCTTGAGCAGTTTTATAAGTCGAATAAATATAAAAACATTGCAATGATCGCTGTTTCTACCGACAGCAGTAAAACGATCGGTAATGTGCCTGATTTTATCAGTAAAAATAATATCACCTTTACGGTGCTTTACGGAGCTCCTGAGATCCAGAGGGCATATGAAGTGAACGGCATACCATCGTTGTTCATAATCGATAAAAAAGGCAATATCCGTTTCCACCATGTCGGGTATGATGCCGATAATTTGTGGGTATTCCTGAAATATCAAGTCGAGAAACTCTTAAACGAAAAATAAGTATCGGGCACCATGATTTTAAAAGGCGGCTACGGCCGCCTTTTTTTATAGAATGCAACAAAAGAAAAACAATTTCGTATACAGAAGCAAAAGTGAGGTGCGTATGAATATTCTAATGATAGGCGGGACACGATTTGTCGGAAAGCATTGCGCTGAGCTGCTGCTTGCCAAGGGACATTCGGTCACCGTGTTTCACCGCGGGAAAACAGCTTCCGTTCTACCCGGCGCTCATGAGATCATCGGTGACCGAGACGGCGATCTCAGTGTTTTACAGACCCGGCAATGGGATGCCGTTATCGACACATGCGGGTATGTGCCCCGAGTCGTAAAAAAATCGTGTGATGCATTACAGAATAATACCCGGCGTTATATATTTATTTCGACGATATCGGTATATGCCGAGTTCAATAAACCTGGTTTGACCGAAGATTCCGCTCTCGCCGTAATCGATGATCCCCAGACGGAGGTTGTGGATGAGCGCACGTATGGGGCCTTGAAAGTGTTGTGCGAGCAGGTTATTAACGAAACATTCGGCGATAACGCTACTATAGTGCGGCCGGGTTTGATAGTCGGACCGGATGATTATACTGATCGGTATACCTATTGGATACGCCGCGTAGCGCAGGGCGGCCGTATTGTGGCGCCGGACGAAAAAGATATGCATACGCAATACGTTGATGTGCGAGATCTTGCGGCGTTTACCGTTTTATTACTTGAAAAGGGGATCGGCACGACCGTTCATGTGACCGGCCCTGAAAAACCGTTGACATTGGGCGAGCATTTATCGTTATGCAAGGATATGCTCAATAAAGATGCCGAATTTGTGTGGATGCCTGCTAAATTTCTTGAAGAACAAAAAGTCGGCCCATGGATGGATATGCCGTTGTGGATACCGCAGGAAAGCGATATGAGCGGCCTAGACCGAGTTGATATTTCAAAAGCTTTAAGTCTTGGGCTGAAATGCCGGCCGATCGCCGATACGATCCGCGATACATCCGTATGGGATACATCGCGTGAGCAATTGCCTATGAAAGCTGGATTATCGCCTGAACGCGAACAATCGGTACTTGCACAATGGGATGCGCGGAAATCTTGATCCAATCTTCCAATGTTATAAAAAATTCATAAAGTAGGGGCATAAAATTTTATGCTCCTATCAATGTCAGAATTGTTATGTATGAAAATATTATTTAGTGACAGCGCGAAACAGATCCAGCACATCGAGCATATCGTTGGGCAATAAGCTGCGTGCCTGTTGTTTCATATCTTCCGGAATTGCACGGTAATACGCTTCGGCAATACTGCCTGCGATACACGCCTGCGTGTCTGCATCACCGCCGAGGGATACTGCTAAGCGTATCGCATGTTCGAGGCTGGTTGATTCAAGGAATGCGATGATCGATTCCGGTACGCTGCCTTGACAGGTTTCGTTAAACTGATATGTCGGCCGGATATCATCGATAGTTCGTGACAGATCATATGCGAACGTTTGTTCGATATATGCTTTGATATCTTTTTTGGATGAACCGTTCCGTGCCATGAATATGGCGGCGGCTACAGCCTGAGCGCCTTTTATGCCTTCGGGGTGATCGTGGGTAACTGCTGCCGAACGTTCGGCCTCTGCAAGGGTTTCTTCGAGTGTGGCAAAAGCCCATCCGATAGGACTTACCCGCATTGCAGAACCGTTGCCGAAACTGTGATACGGTTCAATGGATTCGGAAAATAACCATTCTTTGAATCTTCCTCCGTATGCGCCCGTGGGATTGGGATAGCGCCGTCCCCACTTTTTGTATGCGTCTGCATAGGAAAGCCCGTTCAAGAGTGCGTCGGCGGTGGCGATGGTCATCACCGTGTCGTCGGTGAACGACGACCTTTCCGTGAACAACGGAAAAACCGCCGTCTTCACGGGAGCGAATTCATACGCCGAACCGACAATGTCACCGATTATTGCGCCGAGCATAAATTACATCCTATATATTCTTTGACATCATTTTTCATCTATTAATTTATCAAGATTGTTATTTATTGTATGTGAAATGTAATCTTTTACTTCGGCGTAATTTTTAAAGGATGTTTTTTGTATAATATTATCATAAAGATTTCTGGGAATTGTGATTTTGAATTCAGTGTTTTTTTCGTTTATTTCCCCCACCAAATTCAAAAAAGCAGAATCATTATCAAGAGAAATATTTTTTGATAAAATTAATAACATTACATCGCGGAAAATTTGTTGATATTTTAATGTTTCAATGACATCAGTGTTTTCGCATGATGCATTGTGTAGTTTTAAACATCGGACATCTTTATATAAAGATTCGAGTTTTTCAATATCATCATCAAATGGATTTTTAAGTTCATAATTATTATAAATATACAGCAATCGATTTGTAAATTTAGATGAAATATTTTCACGGCTTTCTCGTAATAATAAACATTCAAGTGCAATACACAGAAAAACTTTTGAGAAATCAGCATCTGCATCAAGAATACTGTGGGTGAAATATGAAAGTACGTTTTTATAACCATTATATAGACTTATATATTTGGGGAATAGATCATTGAATAATGCTATAAATTTTGTATCAATTGTAAACTTTGATGTTCTGTCAACCATATGAGGTATGAAAGTATCTGCTTGTATTTTTATGATATTAAAATTATAATTTTGATCTACCACTTCCATATCCCATGAATATGAAAACGGATTATTACTAAATAATCTAAAGAAGGTATATAGTGGATCAACGATATCAAATCTTATTTTATCTTTCAAATTATCATATGGGAGAAAATTATCAGTGAAATCATCATTAACTTCGTATTGAAGTAAAGAAATAGTGTTCGAATTGTTTTGTTTTGACTTGGCTATATAATCAATTATCTCTACAAAAGACGACTGGATTTTTATAAGTTTTATTTTGTCTGTTAATTGACATTCTTCTCCATCAAAATCAATACCATGAAAAACTGTAATGGCATATTTCATATAATATTAAAATTAATATCTATAATGCTCCGGCTTGTACGGGCCGTCTTTCGGGACGCCGATGTACTCTGCCTGTTCATCCGACAGGGTGGTGAGTTTTACGCCGAGTTTGTGCAGATGCAGGCGCGCTACTTCTTCGTCCAGGATTTTCGGGAGCATATAGACCTTGCCGATCTCGTATTTTTTTGTTTCGGTATACAGGCTGAGCTGAGCCATCACCTGATTGGTGAACGATGCGCTCATCACAAATGACGGATGTCCGGTAGCATTGCCGAGGTTCACGAGACGACCTTCGGAAAGCAGGATAATGCTGTGTCCGTCGGGGAATATGAATTTATCGACAAGCGGTTTTATGTTTATTCGTTTTACGTCTTTTGCATCGAAGAGCGGCTTTACATCGATCTCATCGTCGAAATGGCCGATATTACAGACGATCGCTTCGTCATGCATGCGTTTCATGTGATCGAACGTGATAATGCGTTCATTGCCGGTAGCGGTGACGAAAATATCGCCTATGCCGCGGTTCAGCACATCTTCCAGTGTAGTGACCTCATAGCCTTCCATAGCGGCCTGTAATGCACAGATAGGGTCGATCTCGGTCACGATGACACGTGCCCCGAAACCGCGCATGGATTGAGCGCAGCCTTTGCCGACCTCGCCGTAACCGCATACCACAGCCACTTTGCCGGCCACCATAACGTCGGTGGCGCGCTTTATACCGTCAGCCAATGATTCGCGGCAACCGTAGGTGTTGTCGAATTTTGATTTTGTTACGGAGTCATTCACATTTATTGCGCGTGTCTTAAGTTTACCTTCTTCGGACATTTTATAGAGGCGGTGAACGCCGGTCGTTGTTTCCTCGCTTAAGCCGATGATGTCGGCGAGCATTTCCGGGTGTTTCTCATGCACATAAAGCGTAAGGTCGCCGCCGTCGTCTATGATCAGGTTCGGACCTTTTCCGTTTGCAAAATGCAGCGTCTGCTCGGTGCACCACCAGTATTCTTCTTCAGTTTCGCCTTTCCAGGCAAATACGGGTATAGTTTTTTCCGCAATGGCTGCGGCCGCATGATCTTGTGTGGAGAATATATTGCAAGATGCCCAGCGCACTTCAGCCCCGAGAGCTATGAGCGTTTCGATCAGAACGGCGGTCTGGATCGTCATATGAAGCGAACCGGCAATGCGGGCGCCGGAAAGCGGTTTTGTTTTTCCGTATTTTTCGCGTAATGCCATGAGCCCCGGCATTTCCTTTTCAGACATGTCGATCTCTTTACGCCCCCAGGAAGCAAGGCTCATATCTTTAATCTTGTGATCCATGGTCTCCTCCGTCGTCGGGTTTGGAATACTTGTGTAAATTGAAAAACATAAAATCGATCGCAGTTTTCAGTTGATTGATCTCGAATGATTTGATATTAACGAAGGAAACGCCGTAGAAATACTTTCCATCGGGTTGAAGCTCTTTATGAATGATCTTTATCTTCACATGAAGCGGTTCCTGTTTGTTGTATTCGGCAAAATCATCGGTTGGAAGATTGATATTTATATCAACGATATCTTCTTTCGGCAGATCGCGGTTTGACACAAAAGACATGCCGAGAATAGAAATATCCTGCATAACGCCGAGGCGTTGTTTTTTATTATCATAAATAAGAAAACGAACGGAATAACGTTCAAAACGCCGCCGTTCAATCCCTTCTCCAAATTTGCTGACCGGATTATTTTCCGTCATTATCAGTGCTCCGTTCGATGGTCAGTTGATTTTCCCCTGATATCCAAGCATACACATATTTACAGTTTGTGCAATATAAAAAACGGGAGTTGCTTTTCGGGTCAAATGTATTGGATGTGCCGCATTTGGGGCAAATCAGTTTATATAAAGGTTGAGAATCAATCGGAACAATCTCTTTTTCCATAAAGACTCCTTTCATGTAAGTATATATGAATTATTGCAAAAAACAAGAAGCAAAATAGCCTGATTCAAAAGAATAGGCCTCTAAGTCCTGTTTATGCGCATCGGAGCCACCCGAAAAAAGCATGCCGTGTTTTGTGATGATCGTGCCGATATGATCGATATATTTTTTTTCATCGGCCTGTGTCGGGAATCGCTTGGGAAAACGCCTGCAATAAGGGTAGAAACGCTCTATTCCGTCAAGTCCGGCACGCAGTAATGTGGGAACAAGCTCATCAAGATTGCCGACGCTGATACCGGGATGCGCCAAAAAGGTCAAACCTCCGGCAGAATGAATGGTGTCGATGGCTTTACGTATAGAAATCTTAGGGAACGCAAGTCGATGGGCAGATAAGTAGTGATATCCAGCAGCAGTGTTCGCCATTATCTTGCGGGAGACCAGGGTTGCGACTATATCGGATTTAACGATCGTTTTTCCGTTGAAGATATCAACTGATACGCCGAAGGGTTTCAGCAGAGCTTCCGCCCAGGCGGAACGGTCGTCTCTGATACTTCGCAGAACACTCTGAAGCGTTGTGTCAAACACATCAAAACGGTAACCGAGCACATGCAGTTCGACTGAATCAAGCGATGCGGTTATTTCAACTCCGGTAATAATACCCGGATTGAAAACCGGCGTAGGATTTGCTTCATATAAAGCAACGGTATCGTGGTCTGTTACCGATATGAAATCATACCCGTTATCGCGTGCTTTTGTAAGAAGAACAGGCAATGCAAAACGTCCGTCAGAATAGATCGAATGTATATGAAGATCTGCTGATATCATTGTAAGGCCATCATACCATATATAATTAATAAAAAGGCGTAATTTCTTAATAATAATAAAGTTATTGACATAAATTGATTTCCTCTTATAATAATTTACATAGACAGGAGGTTGGTATGCACGAAGGTCTCATCATGTATGAAGATAGTTTTAATAAAATAAACAGCATACTCGACGAGTTGCTGAATAATTCAAAAACATCTTGCGTTTTTCTTGTTGATAAAAGCGGTCAATTGATCACCATGCGCGGTGATTCAAAAAACCTCGATTCAGCAGCTTTTGCCTCGCTTTCAGCGGGTAATTTTGCGGCAACAAGCGAGATCGCAAAGCTGATCGGCGAAACGGAATTTTCAGTGTTATTCCACGAAGGCGTACGTGACAGCATTCATATTTCGATCGTTGCGAGTAGCATCATTATGGTCGTTGTATACAACGCTCAAGAAACATCTCTAGGCCTTGTCCGTCTTGAAGTTAAAAAGACAATTGAAAAACTGGCAAAAGTATTGAAAGATATGGTCGACCGCAGTAAAGCGGACGGTCAAATACAACGCCTTGACCAGTCATTTACTCAGGCTCTGGAGAACGAGATCGACAATTTGTTTAAAGATTAACTGCCTGCACAGGAGGAAATATGTCGCTTATAAATTACGCATCGCGGGAGATAAACTGTAAGATCGTTTACTACGGTCCGGGCTTAGGTGGAAAGACCACCAATATCAAATATATCTATCAACAAATAAATCCGGAATTTCGCGGTAAGCTCGTATCGCTTGCAACGGAAACTGACCGGACATTGTTTTTCGACTTTCTTCCGCTTGATCTCGGGCAGGTGCAGGGATTTAAAACGCGCTTTCATCTTTATACCGTTCCCGGTCAGGTACATTACGATGCAAGCCGTCGTTTGATCCTGAAGGGTGCCGACGGAGTCGTATTCGTGGCTGATGCCCAGCGTGAACGCCTTGATGAAAACCTAGAAAGTTTGGAAAATCTCCGCGTGAATTTGATCAGTCAAAATCTTGATCCCGAGACGATCCCGTTCGTCATGCAATATAATAAGATCGACCTGCCGAACGTCATGACCTACGAAGAGTTGGAAAAGGCAATCAATCCGAGAAGTTACCTTTCCGTTGAAGCAGTGGCGATCGAGGGTGTCGGCGTATTCGATACATTGAAATCGATCAGTAAACTTGTCTTGAAAGCAATCAGTGAGGGACGGTAACTATGAAACTAACGGGTGAACAGAAAACCGAAGCAGAATCAATTCTTTCCGAATTGATCTGGAAAACTTCCGCAAAGTGCGATTTGCTTGTCGATATAAATGGTGAATTACTTGGTATTGCCGGATATACCGGAAATATCAATACCGTTGCGCTCGCTTCTTTGTCGGCAAGTCATTTTGCTGCGACCGTTGCGTTGGCGCGATTGGTCAGCGAACCTCAATTTACCGTATTGTTCCATAAGGGCGATTCCGAAAGTATTGATTTGAATCGCGTCGGTTCACGATATATTCTGATCACAATATTCGGGTCAAAGACCATTCTTGGCATATTACGAGAAGAGACGGAAGCCACCGTTAAAAAACTTGAAGTTGTTTTAAAAGACGATGGTAACGGAGCGCAGATCCCCATCACACAAGTTAGAAAAACTCTTCGCGAAGAGATCGACACACTTCTTAAAGACATGTAACGAAACGGAGGTTTTGGATGGCGTTAGAGGGTAATCTCAGCGATTTTGGCATAGCTGACCTGTTTCAGCTTATAGGACTAGGGCAACGTACCGGTTGTCTCGAGATCAAAGGAAAATCCGGCAACGGAGAAATATATTTCGAGAACGGTTTTATTGTCCATTCACGTGCCAATACACTTGAGGCTGAGAACGCTGTTTATGACATGTTCAACTGGAGTGAGGGAAAGTTCATTTTCATTCCCGACAAAAAATCCGCTAAATCATCGATCATGTGGGATTGGCAAAACCTTATCCTGGAAGCAGCCCGGCGAAGCGACGAACTGATGGAGGCAAGAAAGGGCATGCCTGAAGAAAATGCCGTGCTTGCAATCGTCGATGCCGAGGATAAAAGCCTGGATAATATTCATTTGAACAATGACGATCTTAAATTATTATCATTGGTGAACGGTATTCGTACCGTTAAAGAGATAATCGAAAAATCGCATATGGACCCTTCCGCCGCCATGAAGATCATGGCGACCATGACCAACGCAAAAATACTTGAAACTATTGTATCGGGAGCGTCAAACACCCCGCAAGTTACGAAAAGTTCCGGCGAAGTTGATAGATCGATCTTGAATCTCTTTGCAAAAAGAAAGAAAAAGTTCTTAGTCCCGAATACGGCCGTAGGTTTGATCGCGGAAATGATGAATCGATACATCGAGTCGTTGTTTATGGATAACCCACCCGTTATTATTAATTTGAAAATGATAGAAGAAAAATTCGTGGAATTGAAAATGATCTATCCTGTCATGCAGGATATTGATTTTTCCTATGAAACAACCCGTTTTGATGCTGATGCCGTTGATTGGGTTGAGGCGGGATCAAATGATGCTTCCGTCATCGTAAAAGGTTTGGTTGAGATATTGGAGTATCTGTTTGATAATGCCCGTGAGGTTAATCCGGAACAAGCGCTTATCAGGTACCGCGATGTGTATCAATCGATAGCCAAGGATTCAACTAAAATGGAAGTTCCGTCAGAGGCTGTTGTCGGTTTTAAAAACGTTCCTAAAAAATAATCTATCCTTTTTAGTATCAATTTCAAATGTCGAGTCTATCGGCATTTTTTTTAAAGGGTATTGTGTTATGTCAGAGTTGTAAGTGTTACTATAATTCTATTAATAAAAAAACCATATTAAAGAAATTGTAATAATGATGTAAATAAAATAATGG
>CAZIJP010000003.1:0-24411 GCA_964539615.1 uncultured bacterium | reverse complement strand
TGGAAATAGGGCGGATCTGACCGCCCTGAAGATACTTATTTTATTTTTGCAACGAGAGCGGAAAGACGTGACTTGTCGCGGGCTGCTTTGTTTTTATGCAAAACGCCTTTGCCTGCAACGGTGTCAACGATCTTGCAAAATTCAGCAAGAGCAGCTATTGCTTCGTCTTTTTTCTCTGCAGTGAGAACATTCTTACGTGCGTTCTTCACCTGGGTCTTGAAGGCACGGTTTCTCAAGCGGAGTTCGATATCTTTCTTGGAACGTTTTTCCTGTTGTTTAATATTGGGCATGGTAATCCTCCTTATCGCTTAACGCAGGGCGAAAATAACAGAAAGCCGTGTGTGTGTCAAGCGGAAAGTGTTGCCGTAAGTGAATTTACCGTTAAAATAGAACAAATTCGATATTTTTCTTTATTAGATCATGATATTGTGTATACTTTCGTCAGTCGGGAGGTTAATTATGAAGAACCATGTGCGTATAGTGTGCTTAGTATTTATTTTGTTATGTATGGCGATATCTGCCGCAACTGCAGAAGTCAAGGAATTTATTCGTGATTACACATACCAAGCTGGTGAGGACGACAGCAAGCGCTCATCGCGTATTCGTGCCGTAGCCGAGGTCAAGCGAGCATTGCTCGAGGAATTAGGTACGTATGTTGAAAGCCGCACTGAAGTTCAGAATTATATGCTGACGAAAGATGAGATCACATCGATCAGCGCCGGTATAACACAACTTACCGTTTTAGAAGAAAAATGGGACGGAGAAATATTTTATATCAAGGCCTTGATCAAAGCTGACGGCGATGATGTGGAAAAACGCATTAAGATACTTGTACAGGAACGATCTAAGATAAAAGAACTTGAAGACACTATGAAGCGCGAACAACGTGCTCTTGAACAGAGTAAAAAATTGCAGGAAGAGTTGAAGCAGGTTAAAGAGGAGAATGAACGGTTGAAACTTCAGAAAGAGTATATGGTTCAAATAGATTCTCTGTCTGCCGAAGATTTTCTGCAAAAAGGTAATACGGCGTACTATCTGGAACACTGGCAGGAAGCTCTTGACTTGTATCTGCAGGCGGTCAAACTACAACCCGGTCATTTCGGCGCTTATTACAGCGCAGGCCTTGCGCAATCGCGCTTAGGAAATTATGATGCCGCATTACGTTATTATCAACGGTCGCTGGAGCTGAAACCCGATTATTCCGACACGTACTATAACATCGGCAATATTTGGTTTTATAAGGGTAATTATGATAAGGCATTGGAATATTATGGTAAAACCATCGAAATGAGTCCTAAGGATGCAAGCGCATGGTACAACGCCGGTTCAATGTATGTATGGAAAAATGATTTTAAAAAGGCTGTGCCATATCTTAAGAAATCGATCGAGCTCAATCCGCTACATCATGCGGCTTTTTATAATCTCGGTTTGTGTTACGGCAACCTCGGTTATGAACAGGAAGGCGTTAAAATGATAAAAGAAGCGGCTCGGCTCGGTAATGATAAAGCCCAAGAGCTTATGAAGGAATGGGGAGAGACGTGGTAATGTTTCTCCTAATGAGCATGCAACGGTTTTAGTATCAGTGAATAAACAACGCGGCAGGCACTGGTCTGCCGTTTTTTTAACATATTTTGGAAATTTATTCGTTTAATTCGGGAAAAAAGTTCTTTGTAAAAATACACACATCTCCAATTGCTTAAATAACAATAAGTTACATTCGCAAAAATCATGGCACATCTTCTGCTAATACATTCAAAGTGAAAGGAGCTCCGATAGTATGAATATATTCAATACCGAAACGATACCGTTGATGAAATCAGCGCTGAGCGCATATACGATGCGTCAGAGCGTGACAGCAAACAACATTGCCAATGTCACAACACCGGGTTACCAACGCCAGGAGGTCGTTTTTGAAGAAAAGCTTCAGGAAGCCGTTTCAAAATTATCTCCCACAAAAAGCGAACATAATTTTATCGACGGCTCCCAAATTCAACCGGAGATCGTCTTGGATTCAAATACGGCATTAGTGAACGGGATCAATAATGTCGATATCGATCAGGAAATGGCCGGTGAGGGTAATGCAATCAAATACCAGGCCGTTGTTCAAGCGCTCGTCTTGAAATACCGCATCGTCAGCGATGCAATACGAGGACGGTGATATCTATGAAAGTAAATGATTCTATGTTTGGCGCATTACGCATCAGCGCTTCCGGTTTATCGGTACAGCGAACGCGTATGAATGTGATCGCTCAAAATATTGCCAATGCGGATACGACCCGTACAACAGAAGGCGGTCCATACCGCAGATTCGATGTCATACTTGAAGCGAGCAAAAACACGGGATGTGTGCAATGCGGAGAAGGCGATTCGCAGGCACCGATCGATATCGTTAAGACCGATACCGCGCACATGGATCAAATCCCAAATGATAAAAACGGTGAATACGGCGATACAAAATTACAGGGAGTGCGGGTTGCTGACGTAAAGCCTGATGAGGTCACACCGTTCAAAGTGATCTATGATCCCTCGCATCCTGATGCCGATGCCGACGGATATGTAACGCTTCCCAATGTTAACATAGTACAGGAGATGGTCGATATGATCTCGGCTTCACGTGCATATGAGGCCAATGTCACGGTCATGAAGAATACAAAACAGATGATGTCACGTGCGCTGGATATCGGACGTGTTTAGTAGGATGAAAGGGAGAATGAGGTATGATAATAGATAAAGTCACCGGCGCATATAAACCGTTGCCCGGTATGCAACAACAAAAACCTGTTCAAAAAACGGAGGCGTTTTCGGGTATGCTTCAAAATTATTTATCTGAAGTAAACGATATGCAGTTTCAGGCTGACGAAAAGATCCAAGGTTTTATTACCGGGAAGATCACCAGCGTTGATGAAGTGATGACCACTGTTCAGGAAGCCAATATGGCTTTCCAGCTATTGCTTCAGATACGTAATAAACTTGTTGATGCGTATCAGGAAATTATGCGGACACCGGTCGGTTGATCGATTAACAACGAGGGGGGACTATGAACGACTTTTTGAAAAAAATCCTTGATTCATGGAAAAGCATGACATTGAACAGCCGCGTAACGATCATTATGGCGCTTGCCGGGGTGATCATTGCATTTATAGTGGTTTCCGCTGTTGTCGGGAAACCGAACTACCGTGTTTTATATTCAAACATTGATGAGGAAGCTGCAGCCAAGATCACTGAAGAGCTGCGAACTGCCAATATAGAATTTAAACTTGAAAATGGCGGGCGTACGATCTTGGTCCCCGAAGAAGTGGTCTATCAGTCACGGCTTGATATTGCTGGCAAGAATATCCTTACAAAAGGTGTCGGTTATGAGATATTTGATAAAACAAATCTCGGGATGACAGAGTTTGTTCAAAAAATTAATTATGTTCGTGCGCTTGAAGGCGAATTGGTGCGGACGATCGAATCGTTGACCGAAGTTCGCAGCGCTCGGGTACATCTTACTATTCCCGAAGATAAATTATTTACCGAAGATCAGACCAAACCCAAAGCTTCGATCATGCTGAATCTCAACGGCACATTGAATCCGCGCGCAATTGAAGGAATTTTGAATCTTGTTGCCGGCAGTGTAGACGGGCTCACACCCGATAATGTGGTTATTATCGATAACGCCGGAAATTACATCGGAAGAGGCGACAATGAAAATGACGTCTGGTCCCTTAGTAACAAACAATTATCCATAAAAAAAGAAATTGAAGATTACCTTACGAAAAAAGCTCAGACTATGCTCATGGGTGTTTTCGGGTACGGTAATGCATTTATAAAGGTTGATGCTCAGTTAGATTTCTCGAAATTGGAAAAAACAATGGAGTCATTTGATCCGAAAGGTCAGGTAATACGCAGCGAAAGTTCAACGGGAAAAGACTGTACGACCGCCGATGGCGCTACAACGACCGATGAATCAAGCACAACAAATTATGAGATTTCAAAATCGATCGAGCATTTGGTCAACAATAACCAAGGCACCGTAAAAAAACTGATGGTTTCCGTTATCGTGAATGGCATCTATGCTACCGATGAACAAGGCCAAACAAGTTATACGCCTATCCCTGATGATGAATTGGCTAAGATACGAAATATTGTTTCAAATGCCGTCGGGTATGATGTTACGCGAGGCGATCAATTGTCCGTTGAGAATATCGCATTCAGGAATCAGGAAGATAACGGCACAGTCTCTACAAAGACAACAACATATGCTGCCGGCAATTTCCTTTCCGCGTATGCGGGGAGAATATTAACTATAGTCATGCTTATCATCATATTCTTTATTATGTTCAGGGCATTGAAGGCGGTCATGCAGGTCATGCAGGTACGTGTCGGTGAAGAGACCGGACGTTTGCGTGTCGAGCAATCGTTGCGTGCAGTTGCCGATCGCGAGGCCGAATTGAAGCGTCTTGAAGAAGAAATGGCGCATCGTCCGTCCAGAAAAGACAGGATACGCGAAGAGATGATGAGAAATCCGCTTGATGAAAAAGAATTATCCAGTGAGGAAATTGAGTTCATGAAAAAAATGGATTATGTTAAGAAATTTACTGATGATAATGCCGATTCGGCTGCTAATATCATCAAATCATGGATGGCTGAGGGCTGATCATGATCATTAAACAAGAGCAGACAGAACAAAGCGGTGTGTTTGTTATCAACGAACAACTGTATAAACAGTTTAGTCAGCGTACAACCACCTTTGTAAAAGATCCGATGATGAAGATCGATCCGTCATTGTATGCACTGCAAAAGGATGGTCATTCACATGTTGCCGGGTTTGACCAAAGTGATGATCCGTTGACAGCATCATATGAAAAAGGGTTCACTGAAGGATTTAGCAAAGGACAAACGGAAGAACGCGCACGCTGGACCAAAGAATTGAATGAACGTGAACGCGAATGCCTTGAACTGGAGACCCGCCTGGAAGAATGGTGCGCAACACTCGAAAGCGATAAAAAGAAATTTTTTAATGAGGTCAGGAACGGTTTGTTTGAGACGATCGTAGCTGTTGCGGAAAAAATAATCGGGGAAACTGCTCACGGCTCGGTTAAGGTAATAGAATATGTGCTCGATCATGCTTTGGAAAAAGCATCTGACTCAATGGTAAGTTCAATACGATTGAATCCTGCCGATTACTCAACACTTAAGGCGCACAACTCTGAATTGATCGAGAGGATTTCGGCAATGCGTGGCGTGACCATTGTAGAGGATCCCCGTATTGCCGAAGGCGGCGTTGTTTTAGATACGGAGCAAGGAATCATTGATGCCTCAATACAAGCACAAATGCAGGAAATAAAAGAATATATGAAAAAGATCAGTGAAAGCGAGGGATATGGCCGTTGACCTGCGCGACATTGCTGAAGGTATCCGTAATTTGGATACAATAAAAAGCGCCGGTTCGGTAGAGCGTATCACCGGCCTGCTTATTGAAAGCAAAGGCCCTGGTGTAAGTATCGGGGAACTGTGCCGCATATATCGCGCAGACGGGACCACTGTGCCCGCAGAAGTCGTTGGCATGCGCGGCGAATTGGTGCAGCTAATGGTGCTTGGCGATATGCTCGGATTAGGGCGTGGCGATCGTGTGGTCGGTACCGGTCAACGATTGAGCGTACCGGTCGGTCAGGATCTTCTCGGGCGAGTTTTGGACGGATTGGGAAACCCGATCGACGGAAAAGGCATTATTAAAGCGGAAGAGTTGCGGCATGTATATAATGATCCTCCGCATCCGCTTGGTCGTGAACGAATTAAGGAGCCGGTTGCCACGGGAATACGCGCGATTGACGCGACATTGACTGTCGGCAAAGGGCAACGTATGGGTATCTTTGCCGGGTCAGGTGTGGGAAAAAGCACAACGCTCGGAATGATCGCGCGTAACACTTCTGCCGATATAAACATCATTGCGCTTGTTGGAGAACGCGGCCGTGAAGTTCGGGAATTTCTTGAACGCGATCTCGGTGATGATGCACTTACGCGAAGCGTTGTGGTAGTGGCCACTTCCGATCGTCCGGCATTGGAACGAATAAAAGCGGTTTACACTGCATTTACCATAGCGGAATATTTCCGCGATACGGGTGCAAGCGTTATGATGATGATGGATTCAGTGACCCGTTTTTCAATGGCGCAACGAGAGGTCGGCCTTTCAATCGGCGAGCCACCTTCAACGAAGGGGTATACGCCGTCCGTTTTTGCGCTTATGCCGAAATTACTGGAACGAGCCGGAATGAGTGACAAAGGCGCGATCACGGGGCTATTTACCATTCTTGTTGAAAACGACGATATGAACGATCCGATAGGTGATACGGCGCGTGCGATACTCGATGGGCATATTGTTTTGACACGTGAGTTGGCTGCTCGAGGCCATTATCCGCCGATAGATATCATGCAGAGCGTATCGCGTGTCATGACCGATGTGGTGACGGAAAAACATCGCAAGGCGGCATCAAAACTGAAAGAGTTGAAATCCGTATATTCCGATGCTGAAGATCTGATCAATATCGGCGCATATGTACAGGGGAGCAACCCTGCTATCGATATTGCCGTGAAATATATTCAAGAAATCAACACGTTTCTTAAACAGGATATTTTTGAAAAGGCGCAATTTAGTGAGACCGTCTCAAACCTTGAGCAATTATACGACCGTATCATCGCCGATGAACGGAGAGGGTGAGCATGGCAAAGCGCTTTGAGTTCAAACTAGAACAGGTTTTGCGATATACAGCTCGCATGACAGAAATGAAAAAGATCGAGTTTGCACTGGCACGCCGGGAATATTTATTGTCTATTCAGGCAAAGGAAGAGATGGAGCGTTCACGTGTGATCGCCGTCAATGATAAACGTGATATGCTAAAGGATTCAGCGCCTCTTGATATGTTGCGTGTCTATGAAGCCTATATCGCACGGCTCAAAGATGATATTATCCGTCAAGATGGGGTAATTGAAGAAAAAGCAGTACTAATGGAAGAAAAACGACATGAATACATCAGCTGGCGTAAAAAACGTAAAAGTCTGGAGAAACTTAAAGAACGGGCTTTAACGCAGCATGACAAAGAAGTGACTGCCGAAGAAACGAAATTTAACGATGAGATGGGCATCATTCGCCATAGGAGGCGTGAGCGATGAGAAACATATTGTTTTTTTTACTCTTGATATTGTTATTTTTGGCAGTAACCGCTACGGTATTGGAGATGCAGGGAGTGCTTGATGAGGTTTGGTATTCATATTTTCCCGAAAAACGTCCCAAAACTGAGTACCCCATTCCTGATCCTAAGACCACAGCGGAATTTTTGCAATTGCAATACGGCCAACTTCTCGATGAACGCGTTGCTTTGGATAAAGACAAAGAACGTATCGAAATAGAAAAAATGCGTATTGATGATACTATAAAAAAGAATGCCAAAACATTGGAAGAACTTCAAAAACAGCGAGCTGAATTGGCAAGAAAAGAAGCTGAGCTGAAAGATATCAACACATCCATACAAAAGACCGATACCCAAATGCAGACCGTGAAAGAGACCATGACGGAATCTTCTACGGCGGTTACCGACGATGAGCTTCTCAAGATCGTGAATATTTATAATAAAATGAATGTGAAAAAATCGGCGGCAATCTTAGCCAATATGGATGATGAATTCCTGATCCGGTTGTTCAGGCTGATGAAACCTTCGGTGGTCGGTAAGGTACTGATCGAATTCCCACCGCAACGCGCTGCCGGTATCAGTAAGCGTTTAAAAGGATAAATTATGATAAAAAAAAGGAAAGGAGGTGGAATAATGACGACAAATATTTTGTTTGGAGGAACGCAGACAGCCGTTGCTTCGGGATCGGGATTGCAATCGCACCCTAAAACCGGCAGCGGGTTGTTTGGCTCTTTGTTTACTGGGCTTCTCGGCGTATCGCAAGAACCGGCGCACGACGGCACACAGATACAAGGTTTGGGGGCGATTGCCGGTTTATTGGCGCAATTGCTCGCAGCGATGCAGCAACAGCAGGTTCAATCGCAAACGGATACAGTTCCGAGTTCTCGCGTCGATAACGAACCGCAGGTAGCGATCCCGGAGAATATCATCGCCGCTCTTCAAAAAGAGTTGGCAGGATTGCCTGATGACAACTTGCTGCGTAACGACACGGTGCTTAATCAATTGAGCGACATGCTTAAAAAAATGAAAACGGATGTGCTGACGGCAACTGAGAGAAAAGAACTGCAATCGATAGTTGAAAAAGCATTTGCCATGGTTTCTGATGCGGCGAAATCCGATACGCCGATTGCGCAATCGGCATTAGCTTCGAACGCGAATGATGATGCGGAGATGCAGGATATGCCGTTTTTTCAACCGCAAAGCATGCTTCAGGGAGAAGCACAGGGAGGCGTGACCGTACCGTTCCATGTTATTGCATCTGATACGTTGAAATCGACCGATCTCTTGTCAGCTTCGGGAATGGACAATTCTGTATCCGGTGCTGACGGTGATTTTTTACGTTCAGCCGTTACAGGGTTTTCTGACGCACAGGAACCGATCAAGATTTCTCATGTGTCTGTTACTGAAAAGTCAGGCGGTGTGAAAGAGATCACCATGGACCTGATCCCCGAGAAACTCGGAAGGGTTCATTTGGAAATGTCCATCGAAAACAATATGGTGCGTGCTGTGGTCAAATGCGAAAATCCGATGACCTTGCGTCTTTTCAATGACAATATTCAATTGTTGGAAAATGCGCTTAAGGACCATCAGATAAAGATCGATTCGTTTCAATTCTCGTTCGACGACGGAAAGCGAAATATGTTCAAGCAGCAGGAAGAACAGAAGAAAAAAAAGAACGTATTTTTCATGGCCGATGATGTATCCGCTCTTTCGGCAGATGCAGCAGTTATGGCGCTTCGCACCGTTGATCTGAGGATTTGAAAGGAGGTTTTATGAGTACGGGTAATTTTATGTCAATCGATTCGTTGATCAGTTCTCAGACGACAACGACATCATCGAACAGTGGTTCGTCCAATCTCGGCAAGGATGAGTTCTTAAGGCTTTTGACCTTGCAGCTTTCTAATCAGGACCCGCTTGATCCGATGAAGAACGAGGATTACATTGCGCAGTTGGCGCAATTTTCAAGTCTTGAACAGTTGCAGACGATCAATGATAACATTCAGACGCAGTCGTTGCTGATCCAGTCCCTGAATAACGGTTATGCTACATCGCTCATCGATAAAAAGGTCCGCATTGCAGCAGATGATACGATCTATAAGGGCGAAACGCTTGAGATATCACCGAGGAACACGGCCAATATTTCCGTTGAGGTATATGATTCTTCCGGAAAGAAGGTCGCCGAAAAAGATCTCGGCCTACAATCAAAAAGCGTGCAATGGACATGGGACGGCGGAGATGAGGGTGCTGAATACACGTATAAGGTCATATCGAAAGATACGACCGGGACGGTTGTTGATACGACAGAATCGCTGATGGCAAAGGTCACCGGCGTTAAATTCTCGGCTTCAGGTGTCATGCTTATGTTGAGCGGCCGTTCGATCCCTATATCCGGGGTTACAGAAGTGTACGGGTGATCGATATGATAGAAAGGATACATAATCGCAGTTTTACTGAAATAACGCTCGGCAAAGAACAGGTCAAGCAGACGGGAAGCGATTTTAAAGCATTGCTGCAGCAAAAGATCGATCTGTCAAAACATGCGGCCGAACAACTGTCATACCGTGATATCAGCGGAGACGGTCAGACCGTGCAACGGCTTGAACAAGCACTTGATACGTTATCACAAAAGGGCGTGCGTCAATCGCTGGTCATGCTTGACAATACGGCATATCTCATGGATGTGGCGGCCCGAAAAGTTATCACGGCAATGCAGGCCGCAGATATGAAAAATAAGGTGTTCACGAATATCGACGGTGCTATAATAGCATAGGCTGGTCCCGAGTCGGGAAGCTTATGGGAAACCATAGGAGGTGAAGTTATGTTACGTTCACTATACAGCAGTGTGTCGGGCCTCAAAGTACATCAGACTCGTATGGATGTAATCGGTAATAATATTGCCAACGTCAACACACTTGGTTATAAATCGAGCAGAGTAACATTTAAAGAAGCTTTTGCACAAACTTTACAAGGGTCGACAAGACCGATCGGCGACCTCGGCGGTGTAAACCCGTTCCAGGTTGGACTTGGTGTTGCATTGGGAAGTATCGATACGCGTTATACGCAGGGAAACCTGCAGTCTACCGGTAAGATAACCGATCTTGCAATTGAAGGCGAATCAATGTTTGTGGTCGGATACGGCGATGACCGTATGTATACCCGTTCGGGTAATATGCAGGTAGATTCGGAAGGCAGACTCAGTTGTCCGCAAAACGGATATATGTACCTCGGTTTGATGGCAGATGAAAACGGATTGATCCCCAGCAGTGGGACATTGACGCCTATCACGTTGCCTATCGGCACGAAGGTGCCGGCAAACGCAACTACAGAGATAAATTTCAGATGTAACCTCGGTTCTCAGATGACCACCAGTACGGCGTCATTGATCGATGACGGACTCACCGGTATTACGACCACTGCGGGAATTGCGAGCGACGGTGTCGGCGGACGCCATACGATCACTATCACCGGCGCTAATGCTACCCGTAGTACAAATACCGGTAACAATGTTCCGGGCCTTGTGCTGACCGGTATTGAGCGCCTCGGGCCGGATCTTGGCGTGACCGATGTTACCGATCTGCAGGTGAATGTTGACGGTATCGTTACAACCATACAAGGATTATCACTCACCTCTTCAGTGAATGATCTTATCAATGCAATCAACAGCCAGACCGATGGCGCTACGGCAGAGCTTGTCGGCGGAGAATTACGCATTACGCGTGACCGTGCCGGTGTCGGTACAACTAACTATGTGACACTTACCGATGCTAACGGTTCTAATATCGTTGCCCGCGTATTCGGAGCAGGGACGTTTAGCGCCAACAGCGGAACGGTGAGCACCTTGGTAGCTACCGACAACTTTATGGCCAATCACGGCGGGTATACCTATACGCGCAATCTGACCATTGCCATCGACGATCTGACCGGTCTTGCCAATGAGATCACCGACCTCGGAGAATCCGATGTAAGCATTCTTGCAAATAATGGATTGAATGCGGGCACTGCTATCATTGATACGGCAGATACTGTGCATTCGGCAAATATCGATGTCTATGACGAGCAGGGTACAAAACACAATGTAGTATTTGATTTCTACCGTTCACCGATCGACAACCGTTGGTATTGGGAGGCGGAAACGACAACCCCCGCATCGATCCCTTCCGGTGGAAACGGCGAGCTTACCTTTAACGGAGACGGTTCCATCGCGTCGTTCTCATACAGCGGCGGCGTATCGCGTTTGACGCTTGATCCGGGTAACGGAGCCACCGCCCCGTTGAGCATTGAGTTGAATCCCGGCACATTTAGCCAGTTTAACGGTATAACGCAGTTTGCGACCGCTTCAACGACGGTAGCATTTTCTCAGGACGGCTATACAATGGGAATCCTGAAAGATATCAATGTCAGCAGAGCTGGCGTGATAAGCGGGTATTTTTCAAACGGCGTTACTCGTGATATAGGAAAAGTTGCTTTGGCTCAATTTGCCAATCCGGCAGGGTTGGAACGAAACGGCAACAGCATGTTCCGTGAATCGACCAACTCGGGTACCGGCGTCATCGGGTTCTCCGGTACGACATTTACCGACGTTATCATGCCGGGATCCATCGAAATGTCCAATGTCGATCTTTCCGAAGAGTTTACGGAAATGATCATTACGCAGCGCGGTTTTCAGGCAAATGCGCGCGTAATATCAACATCCGATGAAATGCTTACAGAGCTTGTGAATTTGCGCAGGTAATAAGTAACGGGGGCGGTGCAATCCGCCTCCGTTTTTAAGGAGTGATGAACATGATTGTATGTGAAAAACTAAACGGAGCAACGATTGTGATCAATGCAGATCTGATCGAATGTGTGGAGGAAACTCCCGATGTTATGATCACCTTGCAAAACGGTAAAAAAATCTTGGTAAAAACCAGTATTCACGAGATCATTGAAAAGGTGCTTGCTTATAGGCATGAGGTATATAAGGCTTGATAGAAACTGAAAATTGTGGTAACCTGATTAAAGAATAAAGGAGATTGCGGGTATGGATCTTGCTTCATTAATCGGCGTGATAATGGGTATTTTATGTATCGGTATTGCGTTAGTTCCACCACTCGGAGTTGGGTTAAAAGCGTATTATGATTTGCCTTCAGTTATGATTGTACTTGGTGGTACGGTTGCAGCTATACTTATCAATTACCCGTTAAAAGATATCTTAAAACTCATGAAGGTTATTAAAAAAGCATTTTTACATAAAGAACAACCTCCGGAAGAGGTTATCACGATGATCGTCGGATTTGCCACAAAAGCACGCCGTGACGGCATACTCGCCCTTGAAAAAGAAGCTTCCCGTATTGATGATGATTTTCTTAAAAAGGGTATTCGGCTGGCCGTCGACGGAACTGATGCGGACACTATTTCCAAGGTATTGAACACAGAGCTCGATAATATGACCGCTCGCCATAAGGGCGGAAGCGCCATATTGATGGCAGGTTCGATGTATGGTCCTGCATTCGGGATGATCGGTACTCTTATAGGATTGGTAGCGATGCTTTTGAACATGAATGACCCAAGTTCAATAGGGCCGGCTATGGCTGTCGCCCTTATCACCACTTTTTACGGAGCGCTTATTGCAAACCTTATTTGTATTCCCATCGCAGGAAAACTGGATAAGCGTTCGGCGAATGAAAGTATGATACGGCAGATAATGATAGAAGGTATATTGTCCATTCAACTTGGAGATAACCCGCGTATGGTAGAAGAGAAACTAATGGCCTTTTTACCGCCGGAAAATAGAACGGCAAGGGATTAAGGAAAGAATATGGGAAAATGTCCTGATTGCCCGCCAATCGGCGCGCCAGCCTACATGACGACCTACGGCGATATGATGTCGCTGTTGCTCACCTTTTTTATCATGTTGATAGCATATTCCTCTACATCGGAAGGAAAATTCAAGACAGCCTCTGAATCTATAAAATCAGCTTTAACCGGCGGTTCGCAACCCACATTTTATATTAAGATCGCTGAAAATATCAATATTCCAGCCATGAATATGGTACCGAGTGAGTCAAGGGATTTGTCACAATCGCTTGAGAATTTTCTCGAAGAGATTAAGTCTTTGGAGTATGATAAATATGTCCAGGTATTGACCAATGAAAAAGGTATTGCGATACGTTTATTAGATCCGGTTCTTTTTGATCCGGGATCTGATAGGTTGAAACCCGGTATTATTCCGATACTTTTAAAAATTGTTCGTATAGCTGAAGTAGGAACTACAAAAATTTCTATCGACGGCTTCACGGATGATACTAAGGCATCGGACCAATTCGGTAATAATTGGAACTTGTCAGCAGCTCGGGCGATAGCTGTTGGGTTATTTATGATAGAATCCGGTATTGACCCGCAACGCTTCACCATGTGCGGAAATGCTGAATTTAAACCGATAATTCCGAATATTGATGATAATACTCGAGCCATGAATCGTCGTGTTGAAATATTTTTGTCATTTAAAGATCGTTATTCGCCGAAAGAATTGTCGCCTTTTGCAGCTTGGGATGAAATCTACCTGCGCTCTCAACAAGATCCGGGAAACAACACCGAACCCGGACCGGTTGATGTGGGAGAATAAGGAGGAACTATGGCTGATGAAGTTAAAGAAACAGGAAAAGCCGTTAAAGGTTTTAGCAATAAAGTTAAATTGATTATTGTAATTGTTGTTGTGCTGATCGCAGTAATCGTAGGATTGGTTCTTGCCATGAAATTTTTCAAAAAACCTGCAGACAATGAAAACAAGACGACAACTGAGCAAACTGATGATTCTGGTAAAAAAACAACGACTGATGTGCCTCCGGAAAAGGTCATCATTACAGATCTGAATCCGATAAAGGTCAATCCTGCAGGTACAAAGGGGACGCGATTCTTACAGGCAACGATAAGCGTACAGGTTGACAGCGATGTCGTTCTTGTGGAGATATCCGAAAAACAATCGATAATTATGGATAAATTATCAACGATACTTGGTAGTTTGTCTATTCTTGATCTTGATCAATTCAACGTTCCCGATTACGAAGGAATCACCTTGAAAGAACGCACGAAAAAAAGAATATCAGATTCCATGAATGAAATATTAAAAACTGGGAAAGTAATAAACGTATATTTTAAAGATTTCATTGTACAGTAAAGGAGTACTCTATGGGTGATATATTATCTCAAGAAGAGGTAGATGCGCTGTTATCGGCCGTCTCGTCCGGTGAGCTGACCCCCGAGTCGGTGTCACAAGCTCTTATTGAGAAAAATGTAACATTATATGACTTTCGCAGGCCGGGACGCGTTTCAAAAGATCAGATGCGCACCTTGCATGCCTTGAATGATAGTTTTGCACGTCTTTTTTCAACCCATTTATCGCCTTATCTTCGGACGATGGTTGAGATCAGCCTTGTTTCCGTAGAACAGCTGACCTACGCGGAATTTATCATGTCCGTACCTGATCCGACATGTATCTCGATATTTTCCATGCCTCCATTGGAGGGCAGCGCCGTGCTTGAGGTAAACCCGGCGATGGTATTTGCCATTGTTGATCGACTTTTCGGCGGTCAGGGGACCGGAACCAACAGTACGCGCGAATTGACAACTATTGAAAAACGTATCATGCGAAAAATAATTTTAAAGGCTTTGGATGATCTGCGCGAGGTTTGGTCGCATCTTGGCAATCTTCAGCCGCAGTTGATGACCATAGAGAGCAATCCGCAATTTGTACAGATCGCATGGCCGGGTGAAACGGTCATTTTGGCTTCGTTTGAGATCAAGATGCAGAATGCGCAAGGATTGATGAGCCTTTGCTTTCCTTTTTCGTTGCTTGAGAATGTTATATCGAAACTTACTTCTCAGTATTGGATAACATCGGCAAGTAGCGTGATGAAAGATGAAAATAAACGTACAAACCATACAAATGTTCGCGCAATTCTCATGAATGTTGCCGGCGTGCTCGGTCATACCGAAATTACCATGGGGGATTTTATACGTCTTCGGCCCGGCGATATCATAAAAGTGAACTCTTCGATCACTGAGCCGGTCGTTATAACTGCCGAAGGGTACCCGCTGTATCTTGCCGTACCGGGTTTGGTCAATAACAGACGCGGTATAAAAATAATTCGCGAGATACAACAATCAGAGGTGGCGCGCTATGTATGATATGCAGATGCCTGTTATACAAACCGTGGTGGACTCTTTTTCCGGTATTTTGGGCACGATCATTGAAAAGCCGCTAGAATTCTCGCCGGTGGTGGCATATGACGTGCAGGGCAGTGAATTGTCTGCAAATGTATGCGCATCCATCGAATTCACTGCTGTCATTGAAGGGATTTGGGCGTTATGTTTTGATAAAGTAACCGCAGCGACCTTATGCGATATGATGCTTGGCGGCGACGGACGTGACGAATTTACCGATGAGGATGTTGATGCATTTTTGGAATTATCAAATCAATTGATGGGCGGAGCAGTGACGGCATTGACGGCATTATCGCAAAAAGTGATCGGCGTAAAAGCGATCGAACAATTGCGCTACCCGCCGTTCCCGGTGGCTACCGTATTCAAATCCGATATTACCATCGATGGAGTGCCTAAAGGAGCGATATACGTTGTTATTGATAAAGATAAATTAAACGGACTTACCCAGCTTAAAGGGGGAGGAAAATCTATGGATGAGAACAAGGTCAAGGATGTTCAGTTTGCTTCGCTTACGCCGACAGGCGGTAGCGGGGAAGAACGTCCCATGGAATTATTGATGAATGTAAAATTACGGCTTACCGTTGAATTGGGCAGAACGGACATGCTGGTCAAAGATATTCTAGAGCTAGGACCGGGCTCGGTCATCGAGCTCAATAAACTCGCAGGCGAACCTATTGATATTCTTGCAAATAATACACTGGTTGCCAAAGGCGAAGTAGTGGTGGTCGATGAAAATTTCGGTGTTCGCGTTACATCCCTGGTTTCGCCGGAAGAACGACTCCAGTCGTTGAAGTGATAGCATGTTTTTATTTTTACTGCAGGCGACCACAACGCCGAATCTGGATTTTCAGCCTACGACATTACCGCCGGAGACTTCGTTCGGTATGCTCATGTTCCGTACAATAATAATCCTTATCATCATAGCTGCGATGATCTACCTGTTTTTATATCTATTAAAAAAATTCACAAAGGGGCGTTTTTTATTAAAAGGATCTCCTGCCGATGCGCTCGAGATCGTTGAACGCATACCTTTGTCTCAAAAACAGGAGATTTGTCTGTTGCGGGTAAAAAATTCGATCCTCGTGCTTGGCGTGACCGACGCTTCCATATCGGTATTAAAAGAGATCGATAAATCAGAATTACTTCGCAAGGAGGATACGCCGTGATGTTTGCATTGATGATGCAGGCGCCTCTTCCGAAGATAACGCTTGGCGTTGAGTCGGCGCAAAAGGGCAGCGATGTAGCGGTCTCATTACAGATATTGTTATTACTAACGGTACTGACGCTGGCGCCTTCGATAATCATGATGATGACGTCGTTTGCGCGAACAGTGATCGTTTTTTCTTTTCTCAGGCATGCTCTATCTTTACCGCAGATCCCGCCGAACCAGATCATTATCGGGTTATCATTGTTCATGACGCTTTTTATTATGTACCCGACGTGGAATACTATGTATACCGAGGGGATAAAACCGTATGTGGAAAACAAGACCGACCTTGATACGGCATATAAAAAATCGATTCAGCCGTTGCGTGAGTTTATGCTTCGGCAGACACGCGATAAAGACCTTGCTCTTTTTGTGCATATGGCAAAGATGCCAAAACCGGCAACAGTTGACGAAATTCCGACCCATGTAGTTATCCCGGCTTTTATTATCAGCGAATTGCGGATCGCATTTCAAATCGGATTTTTATTATTCATACCGTTCCTTGTTATCGATATGGTTGTGGCAAGTTTATTGATGTCGATGGGCATGATGATGCTTCCGCCTGTCATGATATCGTTACCATTCAAAGTATTATTGTTTGTTCTTGTTGACGGATGGTATCTGCTTGTCATGTCTCTCATGCAGAGTTTTAAATAGCGGAGGTGCAGTATGACACCTGAATTGGCAATACAACTTGGACGTGATATGATCTGGACCTCATTGATTATAGCCGGGCCGCTGCTTATAGTAGGGATGATAATCGGTTTATTGGTATCAATATTTCAGGCTGTCACTCAAATTCACGAAATGACGTTAACATTCATTCCAAAGATGATCGCTATTATCATCGTTTTTCTGTTAATGCTTCCGTGGATGCTTACCTATCTCATTGATTACGTACGAAAGATCATAATGATGATACCGCAAGTCGCGGGGTAATGCCTTCTCATGACGGACATCACGCTTCCTCATATATTCGGGTTTCTTCTAATATTCATACGAGTAGGTACAATTCTTTTCTTTCTGCCGTTTTTAGGCGGGAAAACAGTGCCATTCGGACTCAAGGCGGGATTGGCATTTTTTTTAGCACTTATCATGTGGAATATGATCCGTGTAGATTCTTTCCCGCAAACGGTCGTGCAATTTATTGCTTTTGGGGCTGAACAGCTGATCGTCGGTCTTTGTATGGGTTTTATGATATCGTGTATGTTTGCCGCCGTTCAGATCGCCGGTGAATTTATCGGTATGCAGATCGGTTTTTCGATCGTCAATGTATTCGATCCCGAAAATCAGCAACCGGAATCGGTCATCGCTCAATATTTTTATGTTCTGGCCGTAATGATATTTTTCGCACTGGACGGGCATCATTATCTCATCAAAGGATTGTATGAATCGTTTACTTCTGTCCCGTTGAATCATTTGCTACTGAAAGATAATGTTTTTAAGATCATTCTCAATGAAACGATGATCATGTTTGTTACGGCAATTAAGATATCGGCACCTGTAGTAGTTACGATCATGATATCAAATATCGGCATGGGTATTATTGCGAAGACCGTTCCGCAAATAAACGTTTTCGTTATTGGTATGCCGCTGAACATTGGTATTGGGATAACAACATTGTATATAACCATGTCCGTATTCTTGGCGATCTTTTCATCCAGCTTAGACAGCACATTTTCGCGTGTTTTGAAAATGCTGCCGTTTTTAAACGGAGGATAGTCCATGCCGGATGATCGCGACGAACGAACGGAGGAGGCGACTCCGAGGCGGCGTGAAGAAGCTCGGCAAAAAGGAAACATTGCCAAGAGCATGGAACTCAATTATGCATTGGTGTTTCTTACGGGTGTGATGTCCGTTTATTTTTTCATCAAACATATGTTTGCCAATATTCGTGAGGTTTTTATCTATTATCTTACCCATCTGAATTATGATCTTACGGTTGCAAATGCTTATGCTCTGGCATTTACACTAGTGAAACAGATGTTTGTCATTGTATTTCCGGTATTATTGGCATTGATTGTTGTAAGTATTTTTTCAAACGTAGCGCAATTCGGCTTTCTGATGAGCAGCGAAGCGCTTGTGCCGAAATTTGAACGCATCAATCCGATCAGCGGTTTAGGAAGACTATTTTCGATGCGCGGATTGGTTGAGTTGTTAAAATCGATAGTAAAGATCGCTATAATCGGATATGTGGTATATTTTACCATAAAAAGCGGATATGAACAGTATCTCATGTTGAGCTATGCTCCGGTCAATACCATAATTGTATTTGTACTGACTGTTATCTATAAAGTTGCAATTCGAGCCGGAATCGCCATGCTCGTGCTTGCCGTTTTCGATTTCGGGTATCAGCGTTGGCAATACGAGCAAGATATGAAAATGACCATTCAGGAGATAAAAGAAGAATACCGAAATACCGAAGGGGATCCGTTGGTTAAATCACGTATACGCAGTATTCAACGGGAAATGGCCCGTCGCAGAATGATGGAAGAAGTGCCGAAAGCTGATGTTGTCATAACAAACCCGACGCATTATGCCGTAGCTATTCAATATGACCCGCTTACGATGTCCGCACCGAAAGTGATCGCGAAAGGCCAACGCCTCATAGCTCAAAAGATCCGTGAGATCGCAGAAGGGAACAGGATCCCTCTTGTTGAAAATCCGCCGGTTGCGCGTGCGATCTATGCATCCGTTGATGTAGGCGACGAAGTTCCTGAAGAATATTACACGGTAATTGCTGAGATATTGGCTTATGTATATAAACTGAAAAATAAAAAAGTAGGTAAAGTGTGAAGATACTAGCAGGCTTCTGTCTTATTTTTTTACTTGCGGCATGCAGTAAAGCACCTATTCCGACATCGACTTCTGAAGAACCGATAGATCTTATATCTGACCCGGTTCAGGTAACACCGGCGACCGACCCCTCTCCGATTCGTAAAGAACTATCAAAAGGGGTCGTGTATATCGTTCCTTTGGCAGATTATTCGATCAGCGGGATCGCCGTATCGACACAGCGGTATTACAGTGATTGGGGATCAAATGTATCTCCGATCGATATCGCGATTATTTGGGGAGAATTGGTGATCAGTGAGAATAGGGCCTATATTTCATACTCACAAAGTAATCGATGGGTGTATTTTGAATGGAAAGCAGGATGCCCTGTCGATCAGAGCTATATCGAGGCTCATGTAAGCAATACTCATGCGATACCGGCAAATGATACCGTTAGAGCCGCATTATTATCTATTAAAAAAAATGAAATGGTTGTTTTAACCGGGAAATTGGTTAGTGTTTCCGGTAATTGGAAAAATGAACCTGTATTGTGGGAATCGAGCTTGGTTCGCACTGATGCAGGAGACGGTGCCTGCGAAGTGATGTATGTAACACGAGTCAGGATATATAATAATATTTTTGAATAAAAACAGAATAGTCATTTTTTAAATTTTATTAAAATCATCAATAATTACCAAGTGTTATAATATATAGACACTAACTACTTGCGACTCTATCCAATTGAATGTATAAAAATTAAACACACAAGAGATGCGGTGTTTCAAGAAGCTTCTAATTTGCTAAATATTTATAATTTACATAATTGTTCGTTTTGGCACAGAGGTTGCTCTATTATATGTTGAAATATGTAATGGAGGTGAGTGTATGAAAATAGTAAAAAAAGAAAATCTGAATTCAAGCGGCTCTCTTGCAAAAAGGGATAGTTTTAGTGATCTGTTTAAGGAAATGGATTCCTTTTTCGGGGATTTTGAGCGCTCATGGGGTTTATTACCGGGGAAATTGTTTAACAACAATTTTGCGGTTGATGTGAGCGAGAATGACAAGCGCATTCTAATTAAAGCTGAATTACCCGGTTTGCATGAAAAGGATATTTCTGTTCTTTATGAGGACGGCGTATTGCACATCAATGCTCAAAAGCATGAGGAACAAGAAAATGAGGGAAATGAATATTATCGCAAAGAAATTAGAAGCGGCTTGTATTCCAGAAGTTTTCAGTTGCCTGATGCGATCGATGCAGACGCCGTGAGCGCCTCGTTTAAAGACGGTGTTTTGACCGTCGAAGTGCCGAAGGTCGAAGAGAAGATTATTAAAAAAGAAATAACCGTTAATAAAAAATAAGGAGGAGCAATTATGACAGTAGTAAGCTATCGCCCGTTAATGAAAGACCTGTGGAATACCCGAAGAAGTATCGAGGATATGTTCAACAGCATGTTTTCTGAAAGCGAGAAATCCGATAAGGCTTCATTTCCGGTGAATATCGTTGAAAAAAAGGATATGTTCATGATTTACGGAGAGTTGCCCGGTATTGATGAAAGCGAACTGAAGATCAGTGTGCAAGATACCATTTTGTCGATCTCGGCAAAAAAGCCGGCCGCCGAAGAAAAAGAAGGCGAACGGTATATGATACGGGAGCTGTGCGGCAGTGCATTTGAGCGCAGGTTTGAAATACCAAACAATATCGATGTGGAAAAGATCGATGCGAAGTATGCCAACGGAGTGCTTGAGATCGCCCTGCCGAAGCTGCCCGAGCGGCAACCGAAAGAAATATCTGTAAAAAAAGGCTGATCGGCCATTCCCCCCACCGACTCAACCCCTCAAACGAGCGGCGCGAAAGCGCCGCTCTCTTTTAAATTATATTAAAAATCCCATTCCCCAAAATCGTCAATTTCTATGAGAGTGTTAATTATTGTATCGTTCTCCTCTTGATGTCTTACGGTCAGTCGAATATATTCCCCGTTGATACCGCGTTTATCATGTAGATCTTTTATAAGAATATCAAACCGGTCTGCCAGAGCAACGGCAAGGCTGTGAGCCGTGAATCCGTTCAACACCTCGCACAGGAAATAATTTGCTGCCGAAGGAATTACCCGTAAGAAGGATATTTTTTGTAATTCATAAAAGAATCGGTCGCGTTCCTCGGCGATCATAATACAGGACGTTTCGTAATCCTTTTTGTATTTATCAAAGATCTGCATAAAGAATTCGGCGAATGAATTGATATTCCAGATAGGAAGTTCTTTCCTGATTGCTGCAAGCAGTTGCTGGTCGGATGCTGCAAGCACGCCGAGTCGTAAGCCGGGCACACCGTAACTTTTACTGATGCTTTTTATTACAACCAGATTCGGATATTTTTCAATGATGTCGTTGGTGAGCAGCGTAAATGTTTTGCTTTCACCGGCAAAATCGATGAATGATTCGTCAACGATAAGTTTCTTGTTCGCTTTCTGCATGTAGTTTAAAAGATCAATCATATCGCCATGATCAATAAAATTCCCGCTCGGATTATCGGGATTGACCAGTATCAGGCCTTCACATGAAATTGCCGCATTTTTCAGGTCATCAACGGTATACCTGAATTCGTTATTGTGTGTAAAATATTCGGCTAACCGATGATTGGTGAAAACAGACAGGTATTCATTAAATGTCGGTAAGAAAATTCCAAATTTCTGGTCACTCGCTTTTGCAAGTCCTTGGATGAGCTCCGCTGCACCGTTACCGGCGAGAATGTAGTCGTGAGAAACATGGAAAACTTTTTCCGCTAACAGCGTTTGTATTATCATGCCGGACGGATATGTTTGTATCAAATCATTGAAATTATCTTTGATTTCATCGTTCATTTCCTGAGTCGGGAAATAGGGATTAACAAGATAACAAAAATCTTTGATCTGCGGAAAGCGCCAATAACCGCCATAGCGTTCACTGAGGAGTTTGAATTTCAGTTCTCCTGTGGCAAACAGAGCCGTTGCAATATCCAGATCCTGGGCATCATCGATCTCGTACCATTTTTCATCCGTGAGGACATGCCCGTAAAGCGGAGCC
Source organism: uncultured bacterium (assembly GCA_964539615.1). Classification (GTDB taxonomy): domain Bacteria; phylum Macinerneyibacteriota; class Macinerneyibacteria; order Macinerneyibacteriales; family CAYRFE01; genus CAYRFE01. Next base: position 1,998 of record CAZIJP010000003.1, on the reverse strand, counting down.
CTTTCCATGTAAGATACTACGCGGAGCACCTGCTCATAATAAGCATCATGCCCCATCGTTTGAATGTAAGCCTCGAGAAATGGTAAATAGAAATTGTTTAAAAATCCTTTTGAAAATTTATAGATATTGACAGTTTTGTAATATTCGCTCACATGACCGCGGTTGAAATTCTTTTTATCGATGAATGAAATGATTTTTTTATTATTGTCTAAGATAGTTACAGTACCGTCCATCCAGTGTTGATGTTTTGCTACAACGACAAGATCGTTATATTCACTCACTAGAAGGTCTTGTATAATGCTTGTTTCAAATATAACATCACTTTCCAATAAGATCGTATCATCTTTTAAAAGTTCATTTTTGGCAAGCCACAATGAGTAAATATTGTTTGTTTTTTCATATCGGTCGTTATCTATGAATGTAATGTTCATATCGCTGTAACGATCATGCAGCCATTGTTTCAATGCGTCCTTTTTATATCCGACGACCAGTATGACTCGGATAATTCCTGCAGATCGCAATGCTGTGAGCGTATGATCGATTAGTTTTATACCGTTGATCTCTACCATGCATTTTGTATTATCTTTTGTATAATTGCCCAATCTGAGCCCCATGCCTGCGGCGAGAATTATTGCCTGCATGAAGATATCCATTTCGTATTTTTTTGATCAAAAGCCACGTTCATTGTAGACCGACTATTTCTTTTTCAAAATACAATTAAACCTGAATTTGCCGTTTTTATAGTCATCTATACATTGATCGTGTATTTCGATCGAAAGACCGTGTTTTTTTGCAATATCGGAAAACCACTGTCTTGAAAATTGCAAATGTTTCAAAGACGAGTATTTTTTCCGGTATTCTTCTTCTCCGATCATTTTTTTTCGCATGGATTCAGACTCGTGAAATTTTGCTTCATCCGGAACCTCCAATATGGCAATAACCCGTTTTGATTTCTGTATCATTTTCTCCAATACTTTTTCGGCATAGTCGTGATCGGGAAAATATAAAAAAACACCGTTTGAAAGCACGATATCATAGCGCTCAGAGATCGAGAGATCGATTGCCTCGCAGGCACTGACCTTATTTTCGGCCCACAAAGAACAGGCTGCATCAATTAATGAATGTGAATAATCGATCCCGCCGACAGTATGACCGCCGGCATGAAATGGATATAAAAAGGCACCGCTTCCGCACCCGACCTCGAAGATCGAATCGGTGTTGTTTAACGAGATCATCTGAGAGATCTTTTTATTGTAATTAAGCCATTCTTCTTTCGATACTTTTCCATGCTCGGTGTCAAATCCGTCAAGACGAATAAGTTCAGACAGCAGGTCGTTATTTTGTAAAGAAATATTCCTTGAATTCCAAATTTCTTTCCACGTTGCCATAGTAGTCCTTTCTTGTATATCAATCATCAAACTGTAATTCGATCAATTCATGTAACGGATACTGTTGATCTTCGGGGGGCAGTCGCATATAGTCGCCGTACGTTTTTTGCAAATAACGGTCCCAATCGATGATAGCGCAGAATGTTTCTTTCTCAAAATCAATTATACCGTATGTATCAAATATCTCAAAGGGCATAAGATTTGAGTCGGTCATTTTATACGGAAGAACGTATGAATCTGCGTATGTTTGAGTGTTTGTTTTTTTGTTGTTTTTATTGCGTATGAAAGTTTCAAGTTTATTTAAGGATCTATTGCCGAGTACCCGGGCAATAGGCAGAAATATTCTTAAAAGAAGTCGTTTGAAATCAAATTTTCGGGGAGAAGGCCAGACGTGAGTGATCGTATATTTTAACGCCAGAATGAATGACAACAGGTGATTGTCGATACGACGGAGCAGCGAGTGACAAGATACTTTATCGATCGGAAAAATATCAATGAATACGCCGATTGTGCAATTGACATTTTGCATGGCGGCTTCTTTTAGTTTAGTGTTTTTTTTTATAATCTTGGCAAAATTATGCGGATAGTTTTTATCGGTATCATAGGTTTG
>CAZIJP010000002.1:0-59681 GCA_964539615.1 uncultured bacterium | reverse complement strand
CTCGGTAAAAGACTTAGATTAGATAAAAAATATCCCAAAGAGTGAAAATTACCTTTCAAAGTTAAATCCAAAGGAAATTCAAAATAATCGCCCTTAGAAGTCAATGAACCCGGACGGAAATTTTCAAGAGATAGATCCGCGCTTTGCGAAGCATAGGATATATCCCGCAATAATTTCGGCAACTCCTGTGAAGTAGGTAATAATTTCTTAGCAGCTTCAATTCTAGCATTATTATTTTCAATATCGGCCTGCAACTCAACAACACGGCTTTGTAATTGTATTAACCTGGCAAGCTCAGTTTTTTTCGTACTAACATCGGTCTCCAATTGTTTTATAACGGCATCTTTTGGCGCAAGTAAAAAATAATAAAAACCGACAACGAGAAAAATGGCCAAAAATGTTACAATTATAATATTCTTATTTTTAGGATCATTGATATCAAATTTTTCTGCCATTCTTCACCTCTTCTATTTTCCTTCTTTATATGACTTGTTAATTAAACAGGTAATTGAAAATTTCGAAAAACTCTTCTCTTCTTTCCCGGTATTTATCTTGGCTTCAGAAACACTATCAATAGTAGCCTTATCAATAAAATCCGGTATCTCCAAACTTTCAGCAAAATCAGAAATAAGAAAATTATTTCTGCTTGTTCCGCTTAAAAGCAAGACATTGCCCTTTAACGACAATGAATCCAGCCATATATCCTCAGGTAATTTCAAAAGAATCGTCTCAAGTAATTTTGGTGTAAAAGTTCGTCCCTTTTGAAGCCTGTCAAGAACAGCAACTTTATTCTGTATCTCCGCTAATTGCGCTTCAAGAGTTTTTACCGTAGCATCAAGCGTTTTATATTCAGGCTTATTGATCTTTGAATCTAAATCAACCTTTTCCTTGTTCAAATTGCTTATTTTTCGAGTCTTTGCAATATACATGGTTCCTAAAAAAAACAACAATGCAGCAAAACCCAAAATAACTACAGTGCCTAATATAGGAACTTTCGCTCGCTCACGTCGCTCTTCTTTCGGGAGTAGGTTAATCTCAATCATATTACTTCACCTTCCTCATCGCAAGACCTACAACAACGGTCAAAGCAGGGCCAAGTTGTTCAAGATCTCCCATAAGCGCAGGAGGTGCTTTCATGTATTTTACAGGATTGAATAATTCCACATCAACACCCAGCAGCGATGATAACGACTGCGTCAGCCCCTGAGACAATGCGCCGCCTCCGGTCACAACGACACGGTTGATTATGACCTGTGTGTTCATTTTCACATAGTCAATCGAACGCATAATTTCATTGCCGATATTCGTATTGACCTCTTCGACAAATGGCATAATATCAACATTTGCAGTTTCTTTCCCCAATTTCACTCGATCTGCGGCATCATAATTCATTCCCAAACCCTTCGCGATGGCATCCGTATAATGCCTTCCGCCATAATTGATCTCTCTAATGAACTTGGGTATACCATCAACAGTGATATTCAAACTCGTTTTCTCAGACCCAACGTCAGCGAACAAAACCGTTCCGCTCGTTGGAGCAACCAAGGCTTCGTAAACATTCTGAATTGCCAATGCCGACGTATCAACGACAAGCGGACTTAACCCCAAGCTCTTTAACAGATTAACACGAGCGTTAACTATCTCGCGCTTTGCCGCTACGATCAGAACATCGGTTTTTCCTGCACTCTCACCAAGGATCGCAAAATCCGAATAAATATCCGTCGGTTCAAAAGGAATATAGTTTGGCAATTCCCAACCAAGTGATGCTATAACTTTATCACGACCGGTTGCATCTATTTGAACGGTCTTGTTGATTAAATGGCGTCCAGAAATAGGTATCGATACATTTTTATTTTTTATTTTTCGATTTGCAAAAATACTGCTTATCGTTGATTCAATAAGGTTAGCATCAATGATCTCACCTTCAACTATGCTTTCACGTGAAAGCAGTCCGTAGCCAAAATTTGTCACTTCGACACCTTTGGATGTCAGACGAAGTTCCATGGCTTTGATGCTGTTAGCACCGATATCCAAGCCAACGAGCTGCTTCATAATACCTCCTAGTTTCAACTAGGATAGCATATTTCCATAAAATGTCAAGTTTTTATATTATATGCTTTAATTTTTCTCAATAATGTATTACGATGAATACCTAATATTTGTGCTGTTTTTGTCTGATTACCATTTGTTAAAAGTAAAGTTTCTTCAATAGCTTTTTTCTCTTGCTTTTCGAGGACCATATTCATTGCACTATGATTTTTCAAAGACGTTAGAATTTGTATGGAACCGCTTATAACTATATTGGTAATTATATTTTCCAATTCGCGAATATTCCCCGGCCAATCATAATTTATCAGCAAATCATTTTCTATTGATGATAAAACAACATTTTTATTATATTTTTTATTCATTATATGCAAAAAATGATCAATTAATGGTTGAATATCTTGTTTTCTATCGCGTAACGGAGGGATATGAATAGGATACACATTTAATCGATAGTACAGATCTTCTCTGAATTTTCCATTACCGACCTCTTGGATTATCTGTCTGTTCGTTGCGGCTATTATCCTTACGTCTATAGGTCGAGATAACACTTCACCTAAACGAGATATCTCTTTTTCTTGGACAACCCGCAGTAATTTTACCTGTGTTGCAAGAGAAATCTCTGTCACCTCATCCAGTAAAATTGATCCTCTATGGGCGGCCTCAAATTTCCCTTTGTAATCCTTATCAGCTCCGGTGAAAGCGCCTTTTTTATATCCGAATAATTCTGACTCAATCAGATTTTCAGGTAATGCAGCACAAAAAACTTTTACAAAGGGTTGATTGCGCCTGGTACTTTCTCGATGAATAAAGTCTGCCAGCAATTCCTTGCCTGTACCGCTTTCGCCGGAAATGAGTATTGTAACATCAGCCTCCGCAGCTTTTTTGGCATTATCAATAACATCACGCATTGTATTCGAAACATAGATCATTTTTTTATCTGTCGATTGAGCGGTCTCAAATCCCTCTACCTGACTTTCCAATTCTTTTTTTTGCTGAATTCGTAACAGCAACAATTCAAGTTCGTCAAAATTCAACGGTTTAGTAAGATAATCGTAAGCGCCGATCTTCATAGCAAATATTGCATCTTGAGTATTTGAAAAAGCCGTCAACATGATAATATCGGACGGAATTGCATTTTTTTTCACATATTGGATTAAAAGCATCCCGTTCATTTTCTTCAATTTATAATCGGTGATGATAACATCAATGGAATGACGTGATAAGATTTCTATCGCCGACTCTCCGTCATCGGCTTCTAAAACAGTATGCCCTGCACCAATCAATAACTCTTTTAAATAATTTCTTTGAATCGGCTCATCTTCAACTATCAATAATTTCATTTCGCATGAACCTCATTGTTATCCTTGTTTGTTTTCCTTTTTCGCTTTTTATTTCAATCATTGCAGACCCCAAAGCCAAAAGCAAACGGATGATAAACAAGCCCATTCCGCTACCTCGTTCTTTTTTCGAATATCCGCTTTGTATCACTTTTGACAATTCTTGAGCATCAAATCCGTTGCCATTATCAATTATACTTAGGTAAGTATACGCTTCCGAGGAAGTGACATCAAGTGTTAATTGCAGATCGCCTTTACTTTCCTCCAATGCATTTTTTATTATATTATCAATTATAATCTTCAACTTAAATCGATCGAAATATACGATATCGGAATCGGAAATATTCAAGTCTACAGTTACACCCGATGCGTTAAAAATAGGTTTCCAAACAGACATCATTTCTAGTATAGCAGATCGTAATTCAATAATTTCAGGCTTATAGTCAATCATTAAACCAATATTTGCAGCAACAGTATTGATGTAATTGATCTGTTCAACAATATCGTCCCATTTTTGATCATCAGCATATTGTTTCCGTAATATTTGTATTATCATGGCGATCACATTAAGAGGATTTTTTATCTCATGTGCAACAACCGAGGACAACACTTTTATCGTCTTAGCATCAATATTATCCTTCGCTAGTAATTCTTCGCGGCGTTGCATGATTAGCATTGCTCCTTTTTCATGTTCCAGTTCAAGAGATGTGTAAACGAAATCCGTCAATAACGGAGTGCCATTCTTTGAAAATAATGTTTGTGAAAAATACTCATTTTCACCGAATTTACGTACTTTACTCTTATCCGACATAAATGGGAACAAATCAAATATATTTTTTCCTTCTAGAGATGCACCATACATTTGGGCTGCAATGGTATTCGATAAAACAATAGCACCATTCCCGGTGAAAAAAACGAAACCTACTTGAAGGTTATCGATCACAAAATGTAAAATCTGGAACGAATCACGGATACGACCAGCCATAATATTGAAATGATGTGCCAATGTCTGTATCTCATCCACACCTTCAATCGGAACCAACACATTGAAATCACCCTCGGCGATACGCTTTGTTGATTGTGTAATCACACTAACCGGTCTAATAAATATGACATATGAAACGTAATACATATAAGCCATCAAAATTATAATGATTGCATAGAATGGTATGAGAAATCTTAAATAGATATCCGACATTAAGTAATCATCAAAAGAATAAGCAAGTAAATAGTCATGATGCCCGTGAAAAGACATGTAAATTTTTTGACCGATTGTTCTTGGAGAATTTCCATATATATCCTTGTCTAACATTTTCATTTCATAAAGCGGTGGACCAATAAACTGCTCGGTTGTTTTATCATAGGCAGAGGTAATATAGCGTAAACTAATCATTTTTTTTAACAAAAATTCTTGATCAGTTTCATTGTAAACCGATAGTAATTGAATATTTCTTTCTAACGTACGCTGCATATCTTTTCTAAGCATAGAGAATAATAAATAATATGCAGCAATACCAGTAATAAAAACGGCAATAATCAAAATAAAAGAAAATAAGATAACTTTCTTTTTCATTCGGTTTTACTAAGCTTAATTGTTTTATTAATTCCGTCAACTGCAATTAATGCAATATATGTGCCGATCTTCAAGTCATGAACATCACATTCAATAATGTTCTCACCCATCGCGACAGAAAATTCAATTGTCTTTACAATATGCATGCGCGCATTGTAGATTGTTGCTTTTCCGTTCCCGATTGTCTTACTTAAAAAGCTGAGATGCAGTGTGCCATTTTTTACAGGATTCGGATAAATTTTTACATCTGCGGATTGTGGCGGGGTGAATACTACTTGTATGTCTTCACATTGAACTCCATATCGACCTGCCTTAAATCCAGGTAAACCATAGAACTCTTGATTTGTTGTAATAAATAACTCACCGTCGGTCACCCGAACTTTTTCTATAGTACCGGTAATGGAAAATTCTCTTACAAAATGTTCTTTAAGATAATACTTTCCAACTGTATCGCCGACATAAAATAGGAAAATTCCTTGCATGTCTTCCCCAAGTGTCATAAAAGATACATTTGAAACCGGAACATGTAATATCTCTGATCCGCTTACCGTAACTACCCCAATATAATCAGAATAAGCAGTAATACATTCGGATACGCCATCACCGTTAAAATCAGTGACCATAATATCCCTGCATCCTGCAGGTACTGTAAAAACCGTAGTGTGATTAACCGTTGTGGCGTCAGTTACTGTTACGCCGCTTAGAACATAAACATGTCCTTTGTTGATCGATAGCAATGTTCCGTTAAATCGAAAGGTGTTTGAAGCATCATACCATGCGCTCCCTTTTCGAATATACCAGTCAACACCGTTTTTAACGGCGTATTCGGCATCGGAAAAAGTGATACTATCAATAAAGGAACCTGCATCGGAAAACACCGCAATTGTGCTTTCACCGATTACATACCACTGTTGACCGTCTTTATAAACTTTTTCAGCATCAAAACCGAATGTGTACAATGCACTTGATACATCGGGATATCGAATTATCCTTTTCGTTGTAAAAATAAGATCATCAAAAATACTGATCACATTCTCGTCAATAGGATATGTAATAAGCGTTTCTCCTGAATCGTTGCTAACAACAGAATGCCCATTACTATGAAAATAATTGCCCGGAATAATTGCAATTTCATAACTCATCGGATAGAGGTCAAAACGTTCGTTTGAAACGGCTATGCGCGCTTCTAATGCTGCTGTATCACAATGTACCGTAAAAGTAATACCGGTATATCGTGAAAAATCATCCAGTGAAGACGGAGTCGTTCGGGAATTAAAACGGGTAAACCTAAATGCACGCTCAGGATCGTCGCCGAAGCAATCATAGAGATCCCCCATGCTGCCTGTTTGCCCCCAGGGTTTGTCAAGATCGTTAAAACCGTCAGCTTCCTCGATATCAATTCCCTTGAGAGTCCCTTGTATGGGCATGCCGGGATGAGCTGAAATCACATCTTCGCGAATATGATAGACCATAACACCTAAGGGAATTGAGTTTTCTCGTATTACCTTCTTGCCACTCAACGAATTGCCAAGTTCCGTGACCGAGTAACCGATTTCAAAAAACTTCTCGATACCCCGACGCTCTCTGTATTCTATTAAAAAATATTCGGATTCACGTATCGGGATCTTAAAATATGTATTACCGTTCCATGATGATGCGGAATAATCCGATGATGAAACAGGTAAATCATAATTTCCGTTGCGGTCAATTGTTTCTATCGTGGACCATCCCATGAGTATCTTCGTATATGCACACGGATGCATCGGCGCAAATCCGTTATAATTCCAAAAACCATATGCCATCAAATCCCAAAGTCCCAATCCAGAAGAATTCCCGTCTGCATTGAACATCAACGGCATACCCATAGCCTGTCCGAACGTATATGCACAAGGACCGAGCAATCCTCGATTTGCAGTATCTCGAGTTTCCGTTTCGGGAAGAATTATCACCGTATTAAGCATAGTACTTCCAAATTGTAAAGTACTGCCAGTTTTTTCATAATATTCTTCCGCCGTAATGACACCTGATGCAATGTCATTTGGATATTGGCTTTGCGCATCGCTCTCTTCACCGGCACCGGCATGTAAAATAACAACAAAATCATAACTTGCGCCTGAATATATAGAAGCAGCATTTAAAGCATCAGATACAAGCCGTGCGTAATTCATCACAGAATCGTCATTCCCGCCGTAATACGACATCGAATGCGGAAGAGACACGATATCCGTCAATGTATATGATGATAAATTGAACCGGTTTCCTGAAACTTCTTTGAAATAATCAGTCAATGAATATGTATGGACCGGTGATCCATTCTCATACTCATACTCTTCGTCAACTTCTGCTTGCTCAAATACGGTAAAATAATCCATACGGGATGGTATTCTCTGCGAGACGGTACGTAAACTGAATGTCCCGTTACCGTATGTAGTTGCATCGGTATCAGATTGAAACTCAACCCGAATTAGTAAAACGGAATATTCACCGTTCCATGTTTCGGATGATATTCCCCGCGGATTCAGCTGTGTTGATTTTGCACCGAATCGAGGCATTTGAGCGTTAATAATACCTGTTGTAAAAAATATAACCATAATAAAACTAAAGAACGATCTCATAGTTCTCCAATCGTTTTTCAAGATCATCAATTTTCAAACCGAGTATCCGCGCACTTCTTTCGATATTATTTCCTGTGAGGGAAACAATCCTTGATAAAAGTTCTTTCTCCTGTGATGCAAGAAACGAATCAAGATTCAATGAAGTATGCATAAAATGCGCGTCATCATAATATAAATATGATCCTTCTGTAATTATCAGAAGACGTTCGATAAAATTACGCAACTCTCTGATATTCCCGGGCCATGGATAAGTAAGAAGATATTTTTCCAGCTCAGGATGAATTGATTTCTGGTCCAAAGAATATTGCTTACATAATGTCGAAAGGAAATGGTATACCAGCGGCATAATATCCTTTTTTCTCTCGCGTAATGGCGGTAATGTTAGCTGGACAACATTAATGCGATAATAAAGGTCCTCCCGAAATACACCCTGAGCGGCCAGCATCGGCAAGGGTTTATTTGTCGCAGTTATCAGTCTGAAATCAGTAAGAACAGATTCTTTCCCACCAAGACGCATTATTGTTTTTTCTTGCAAAATCCTGAGTATAGAAGCCTGATTTCGCATCGGCATATCGGTGATCTCATCAAGAAATAGCGTACCTTTATGTGCACGTTCAAAAAATCCCTTTTTCATTGTATCAGCACCCGTAAAAGCGCCTTTTTCAAAACCGATCATTTCCGATTCAAAAAGCGATTCAGGGACTGCTCCGCAATTGACCGCCACAAATTCTCCGCACGAATACGACGAATGTTTATGAATAAGCCGTGCGAGCACCTCTTTACCGACACCATTCTCACCAAGCAGTAAAACCGATGCATCGGTCTTCGCTATCTTAATCGCTTCCTGCAAGATTTTTACCGTTTTTTTATCGGTGATAACGTCAAATATATCATCGGTATAGTTGACCAAAGACCATTCGCGCGATTTGATCGCATTTGCCACTTTTTCTTTCAAAACGTCTTCATCAGATGTTTTTTCCATAAAATCGCATGCACCGATTTTTAATGCTTCAACAGCGGTCTGTATGCTTCCGTGTCCGGTAAGCATAATAACCGGAATATCTTTATAGGTAGTTTTCAGTTTTTTCAGGCATTCCATACCATCCATATACGGCATTTTTATATCACACAGAATTATATCGACTTTTTCTTTTTCAAGCAGATCAAACGCCTCCAAAGGATGAGCGGCTTCCCGGCATTCATGTCCCATGTCAGCGATTACCATGCCGATCATTTTTCGAATATTTTTCTCATCATCAATGACCAGAATAACCGCTTTATTATTGTTCATTATCCTCCGATTGAAAGATCAAATAGATATCAGTCCCGATGTTCTCCCGGACATTTACTACAATGTCGTTACCGTATTCAAGCATTATTTTTTTCACGATATATAAACCCAAGCCGCTCCCGCCTTTTTTTGACGAATAAAACGGTTCAAACAATTTATCCCGCAACTCGGAATGTATCCCTCCGGCTTGATCACGGAATGAGATGATAACATAATGTTTTGAACGGTCCAATTCGCCTGTTTCCCATTCAGGCAACAGTGTATCATAATATGCTGCAATTTCAATCGGTTTTGCCTGAATATCGGCTTCGATAGCATTTTTCAGTATATTTTTAATGATCATATGAAATTTATTAACGGGAAAATACACAACAGGAAGCGTATCTGACAAATGCGTGAAGATCGGATACGGCTTGAATCCTGCAATGACAACATCAAGTTCATCAGCGATCGTCAGGGGATTAGTATCTGCCTCACTGCGTTGGGTCATTTCTTTAAAGTCTTGAACTAATAGGGATATCGCATGAGTTTCCTCACGAATTACCGTCAACAATTCATCGACCGATGATCGTACATGTTCATCAAGATTCATACCCGATAGTGTTTTTTCCAGTCTGTTGACTGAAAATTCAAGTGGCATCAACGGGTTTTTCAGTTCGTGAGCAATCTCTTGCGCCAAATCAAACCATACTTGAGCTTTTTCAGCCACAACGAACCGAGTTATATCGGTTGCTAAAAGTATATAACCATATTTGAAATGACGAATTGTAACACGATATATTCTTCCGTTGTACCGTAATTCGGTTATTTGTGACTGATAAAACGCTATTACAAAATTTAGAACATCTTGTGGTTGTTTATTCACAGAAATAGTAGGCGCTATCCCTTCCATATCTTTATTATAGAGTGTAATTCCGCGTTTTTTATCATAGATCATAGCAGCAACCGGTAATGATCCTATGATCTCGCGTAAGAATGATTGCGTCTCATTGAGATTATTTTTAAATGCATTCAATTTCGCAACCATCGTATTGAAATTGACAAGAAGAACATTTATCTCAGGAATACGGGAACGTGTTACAATTTCCTTAGAAAAATCTCCATACGATATTTCTTTTGTAGCAATTATCATTTCATTCATCGGTTTTATAAGATTCATAATGAATGAACTGAATGTTTTCATGATCCCAATGATCAAAATAATATTAATAACCATGAACACGATAACGGTATCTATAAAATCATCATGCTGCATTTTGTCAAGACTGACAGAAAGTTTTATTATCAATTTTGTCTCAGGATCCGTATAGAGTATACTTGCTGTTCCTGTACTGAACGAATAATCATATACCTCACCTTTTAACATGATCTGTTTGATCAATGATTCATGTAAATAATCCCGCTGAAGATTTAACCGGTAACTATCCTCATTAAATGATGCAATTCGCTTCGGGCCTTTATAGATCGACCACGTCGAAGCAGTATTGCCGATCTTTAACGCGCCGGTGATTCCAGATGCCTTTGAAAGATCATTTTGTTTAATGATTGCCTGTATTTGTTCAGCCAATCGAACCTTAGCGGAGGTCATCTCTTTATTGACCATATTTTTTACTGATGAAGAATAATTGTTTATTATAAGCAGAGAACTGAATACAAAAGGTACAGACATGAACAATACAACAATGATCATCATACGCAATCGAAAGTCAATGGTCACGTGATTTGTACGTGTTGTTGTTCTCATAAACAGGGCAAACACCGCTAAAATGCCGATAAAAATCAGCACCGTTCGTGATATGATAAATATATCTTTTTTGACCCATACCGTTAGAATATCATCATCATCTTTTAGAAATCGTGCACTGAGATGCGTTGACGGAAGTTGACCGGCATCTGAAGAAAAAAGAACTAGACCGGCATTTTTCCGGGTAAACAATAATGGGATAAACGAAGGGTCATACTTCCAAAAATCTTTTGCTATCCCGATCACGATAGCCCCGATCACCTTATTATTATTAAATACTGGAATTTTTCTGACCCAAAAATCGCCGGTATCGGTAACTGTTGAGGTAGATATAAAATTCGTTTGTACAGGGACGCATTTATAAGCAAAATAGCTGATTGCAACACCGTCATTGTCCTGAAAAGATAAAAAATTAGGATATTTCTTTCCGGCTAACGGCGTTTGGGACCATTTGTAAAACGCAAAATTATTATCGTCATAATGAATCCGTTCATTCAATGTCCAGACAACCTGTTCATCCTTATTCAGTAAAGCAACGCTTTTATCTATTGTTTTTTGCACTTCTTGTTCAATTCTTGCAGTCAGTTTTAATATGTTTTTTTTCGATATTTCCGAATTATGAACGATCAATATAGGATAAAATAGTAAAAATGCAGTAAATAAAAAAAACATCACTGAAAATATGTATTTTTTCGACGTTTTTTTTCCCCAATAATATACAAATACGCCTGATATAACAATAAATAAGAATACTATAGGTGAGATCCAAAGAGAGGCGATGAAAAAAGCTATCGATAATCCCTCACGCAAAGCTTTTGATGCATGCGGCATTGAAAAAAAGCTTAATAGAAATAAAACTATTCCGACAAGAAGATATACAAAAAAATCGCTGGAATAAAAGCCAAATACAAAAGCGCCAATAAGCGTATGAGCCGATAGTATATGTAACGCAGCGGCAGCAACAGGGGTAAGGGTCATGATAACAAACACATAATTTATCGGTTCGGTCTGTGTAAGATCGAATTCTTGTTTAAAATAAGCTTGATTTATGATCAATATCAATATAAGCAATACTATAATCACTATCGGATGCGGTAAAGCGGCCGCGATCGCACAAGCAACCGTTGAAACATGAAATGCCCTTTTTCGACCGTGCGTCAGTAAAAATACGGCAACGGAGTAAATCAACACTGTTATACCGAAAAACATTTTCCTTGATGTTTTCAGATATGTATTCAAGCTGGGAGAGGTAATTTTTAGCAATAATGAGGCGTCTATCCTCGTATACAAAACATTTGTATCGCGGAAGAAAATATGTTCTCCAATATTTATATCATCAAAAGAAATCCTTTCTTTATTGATATACATCTGTCCGCGAGTGACATACCATGAAATATCTACAACATTATTTCGTTCAAAAGTTTTAAGCCATATTGACTTTGAATCTTGTGACGGATACATGGCTGTAATATAATGCCGGATATAATATGTTTTCCCTCGTTCCATAACAGAAAAACGGAAACTGATATCGTTATTATAATATACTAACGTTGGCGTTAACGGATACAATTCAGATGGTGCAAAATCCTCACTTCCCGACCATGAGCTCAAAGCCCCGTCCGACGAGTATATCCGATAACCGATATCATCGGTCATAGAACGATTCTTGGAAATTAAGATTTTCCAGTTATTATTGATTTTTTCTTTCAATAATTCATATTCACGAGCAATTTCGTTTTTTGACTCGAATAACCGATCTTCAACAAACTGTTCATTATTACGCAAGTGATACTGCATAATGGAAAATAATAGAACGGTTAGAGTCAACAATACACCCATCGACCGAGTAGCCTTACGAATTACCGCTACAGTACTGAATATTGCATAAACTATCAGGAAAAAATCAAACGGAAACATAACATACAAGAAACTAACAAAAACACTCCCCAAAAGATATAACATAGTTTATTCCGCCAAATATTCTCCGTAATTATCAAGAAAATCAGGAGATCGTTGTATCTTTTCTAAAAAATTATCCCACTCATTATGTGACAAATGATAGCTAAACAACAACCGATCCAAAGAACCGTTCGGGTCCTTTTCATAAATCGCTCTTTCTTTAACCCTTATAAAAACTCTGGCACATCTTTTATCAACCGGAAGACGTTGTTCCCGAAGTATGATAATAAACAATACCGTTGAAATAATTAGAAACCACAGCAATAAGGTATGTATGTAATTCATTTTTTTCATACTACGGCATAGCGTAAGACTGTATACAACGGTAGTGGTTTTGAAAAGGTAACGCCATACCGTCGATCGGTCTTTGCTTGTTCAGTGATCAACCCTTTTTCGTCGTGAATTGATAGGATTGCCACTTCCCCCTCTTCGGCTCCCGGGGTAAGGTAACCATATGTTTCGCCGCATTTGAACGGGGCCTTTGAGAGTACTGCACCGTCATAATCAATATAACCGAGAAGATCATAGGAAGCAGCAGCCTTAGATGACCCCAGATTCGACTCGTAACCGTCTGCATTTAGGATAAATCCATCGTGATAGCCTCTGTTATTTGCTTCAAATAACAATTCCCGCCAACGTGGTTCCGGAACTAATCCTGTCTCTAACGCATCAATCAGCAATCGGTATGAGCGGATTACTGTAGCCAAGTATAATATTCCCTTGATCCTGCCTTCGATCTTTAAACTAACTATACCTGCTTTTAATATCTCTGCAATATGATCAAATAGCATAAGATCTTTTGAATTAAATAAATATAATCCCCGTTCATCTTCTTCGATCTCATACAGTTCGTTTTTTCGGGATTTTTCTCGCACGTAATATTCCCAACGGCACGGATGAGCGCAATCACCTTGATTAGCATCACGGCCGGTTAAATATTTACTAATAAAACATCGACCCGAATAAGCCATGCACATGGCGCCGTGTACAAATATTTCACAATCGATCCCGGCATTGGCAGCAATAAATCTGATCTCGTCAAGAGACAACTCACGCGCTAGGATCAATCGACGTGCTCCAAGATCTTTCCACATACGAGCAGTCTCAACATCGGTAATATTTGCCTGCGTGCTGATATGCACCGGAATATCTTTTGCATAGGTTTTGACTAAGCGAAGCATTCCAATGTTGGAAATAATGATCCCGTCCGGTTTTATTTCTTGTAGATAGGATAAATAATCGATCAATCCGGGAATATCATCATTACGTTGATAGACATTAACAGCTATATATCCTTTTTTCCCGCGTTCATGCAAATAGGATAAAGCAGATACCACTTCATCACCGGAAAAATTACCACTCCTGGCACGCAGACTGAATTCTTTGCCGCCGAAATATACGGCATCAGCTCCGAACGCTACTGCCAATTTAAGCTTTTCAAACGATCCGGCCGGGGCTAACAGTTCTATTTTTTCCATGAGGGGTACTGCTTTCGCGCACGAAGGTGTTCCTCATAAGTTTTTGAGAAATAATGTGTGCCGTCATTTTTAGAAATAAAATATAAGTAATCGGTTTTTGCCGGATTTAATACCGCTTGTATAGATGCTATGCCGGGACTATTGATCGGGGTAGGCGGCAGTCCGGCAACTTTGTAAGTATTGAATGGGGATTTCACTTCAAGATCGCTGTATAATAAGTAATTTTTATGTTTACCGAGAGCATACAATACCGTCGCACAGCTTTCTAACGGCTGGCCGATCTCCAATCGTTTTAAAAATACTTGTGCGATTATCGGCTGTTCTTCTGCAGCCTGATACTCCCATTCAACGATCGAGGCCAATGTCATCAACTCGTGGAATGTAAACTTTGATTCCTTTATTGATTTTTCAAGACCTGCAGCTGCTATCTTCACTTGCAACTGCTCATACATGCGCTTTACTATATCCTCCGGCTTCATATTTTTTGATAAATAATAGGTGTCCGGGTACACATACCCTTCTAACGTTGGAGCATTGATACCTAATGAGCGGATGAACTCGGTATTATCAAATAACACCATGAATTGCTGACGATCGGTAATTATACCTTTCTCTTCGAGAAGTTCAGTGATCTTTTTATATGTCCACCCTTCAGGAACGGTCACTTTCTCGCCTTGTTCGTGACCTTTCGATAATATATCAACGAGTTTTGCTATTGATAGCGGAGATTTTAAATAATAATCTCCGGCATTGATCTGATGCGGCATTATTTTGTAATACAAGCGGAACATGGTTGGTGAAAGCCGTATTCCCGATCGCTGCAGTTTGCGTACAACAACAATACCAGTATCGCCTTTTTCAATTTGAACATATACAACGCCTTCAATTTTTATTGGTCTGTACCATGATAACAATAGTGTCCCGATAAAAAATACAACGACAACTCCTGCGATCAAATACCAATTGATCCGTGCCCTCTTATACGATTTTGTTGAAAACAATGGTGTCATACAAAACGCAACTCCCCGTTTTTAGATTTAATAGTTATTTTATTTTTAAAACTCAGATCATCTTTATAAAAATTGATCGCCAGATATGAGAAAATATGTTTCTGAAAAACACGTTCAAGCGCTTGTAACCGCTCGGGTTCATTATTTATAGCCTCAGTTATAAATTCGATTGCAGACGGTTCGACAACCCATGTTATCGGTAATTTTTCATTGAGACGGTCTACGAGGCGTTTTCTAATGATCTCATGCATATGCTGTGTGGACAATTCCGTAAAGATAACAACGCGATCGATCAAATGGAGCATTTCAGTCCCAAGCATACTCTCCATGCCTTTATAGATCATTTCTTTATTATAATCGGCTTTGTTTCCAGCTATAAATCCCAATTGTTTTTTTTGTTCTTCATAGGCCTTTACGGTCATGATGATAGTTATACCCTTAAAGAATACCCGATTACCGAAATTATCCTCAAATACACCTGTTTTAAAGATGTTGAGAAAAAGGTCCCGCACCTCTTGGGAGGCCTGGTTTATCTCATCGAGAAACAAGATCGAATACGGATATTCCTTGATAACATTTGAAAGCATGGACGGGTAAATATCGTCTTTTGATTTATCCCGAAAACCGAGAAAATCATACACAGCCTCCGGATCTTTGAATTGCCTCATATCAAAGTAAGAAACACGTTCTGAGTCATCGAATAATATCTCGGCAAGACTATGGATAAATTCTTTTTTTCCTACTCCGCGAGGGCCGACAAAGAGAAATATACCATCCGGTAAATATGGATTAAGATTAAAATAATTCTCTTTCATTTTAATTACATCAACGACGCTTTTCAAAGCCTCGTCTTGACCTATGACCTTCTCTTTCAATCGATCTTCAATTTTATCATAGAACCGTTTATCGCGGGAAACCCTCCATCGCGGTATCCCGATCATACGCGCAACGATCTCATCAATATCAGTTTTCTTTATAACAACGGGAGTTTCACCGTTTTTAATATTTTTCAAGTTGACACGTGTTGCAGCCATATCGAGCAGATTGATCGTTTCTTCAAGATACTGTTCAGTATTGATGTAACGCTTAACGGTGGAATATGCATATTCGAGAATGATCTTTTTTAATTTGACATTATGAAGCTGTTCAAGCGTACTGCGGTAATTATTCAGGATCACAGCTGCCTTGGTCTCCGATATTTTATGGATCTTAACCAATTCGACCTTACCGTCTAAGAACATATCCTGTTGAATATATGATTTTATGTTCGGTTTTTCAGAACAACCAATGATCTTTATATTGCGTCGGCTCAACGCAGGTTTTAATAACAACAAAATATCAATGGTACCCATTTTATAAAAATCGGGGTATAATTCATCGAAGTATAAAATGATATTGTTATAATTTTCGGCTTCGGAAATCATCTGGCGTAATGTTGCGACAAAATCGTTCACATCTTTTGAGTTTGCTATGATCGGATTGATCATGATATGAATTACGTTCGTAGAATTCAAACGTTCAGGCACATCGCCGTTGATGATACGGTCTGCCAATCCTTCAATGAGTACATCTCTGGGAATTCCGAAAGAGCCGACGATCACCGGAACGTTTTTGTTGTCCCTTGATAAAATCTCGATCAGATCATCTGTTATTGACCAATCGGTTGTAAAAGGAATAACCTGCTTCTTCTCGATCAACGTGCTGACATTCACCCCATTTTTCATAAGCATGCTTTTATCTTCCACATAGGATCGTTTCAATTCTTCGATATACAGAATATCGTCCAAGGTGGCGATCTCCACGCCGACCGCAGAAAAAATACTGGTTATGATCTCATCCGCCTCATCTAATATGGCCATCAGTAAATACAGCGGTGTAACCTCTTCCTCTTCTGATTGGATAGCAATTACTCCTCCAAGACGCATCACATCACGAGTTGCCTCGGACACTTCGAGCTCGTTCTCTTCCTGAAGTGTCTCGATGACCTCGAGGTCTTTCATGGTCACACCAAGTAATTTTTTCGGATCGATATTATGCAGATGAAACCAGTTTTCAACTTTATCATCTTTCGCTTCTATCAAGGCGGCAAGCAAATGGATCGGCAATATAAAAGCATGATTCATTTCACCGGCTATAACCTCTGCACGTTGGAGAATATTTTGAAGTTCTTGAGAAAAATTATATTTTTTCATACATTTCCTTAGGAATTGATCTCTCTGTATTTTGATACCTTTTCACGGATTTCATCAAGGGTCGGGTCCATTTGGACTGCGCGTTCCCATGCTTTTAAGGCTCCGTCGGTGGCGCCGGTCTCTTCCAAAGCATCCCCTAAAGCCACATATGCTTTTGCAAATGTCGTGTTCTTTTCAATGGATAACTTATATAACCCGATCGCTTTTTCAAATTCCTTATCACGGGCCAGTAATACGCCGAGATTATAATACGCTTCTGAAAAGTCAGCGTTTTGATTTATTAATTTCTTAAATACTTCAACAGCCTTTTTTGACTCGCCCGATTCCGCAAGGGCCATGCCGAGCGTGTTGTATGCTCCCCACAATTTCGGATTCAATTCAATGGCTTCTTTTGATTTTTGAATCGCGCCGTTCAGATCTTTGTCCAGCATCAAAGCAACGGCAGTAACAGCCAATTCCTCAGCTTTTCTGAGTTTATAGCCGCTCTCTTCCTGCTGCATGTATCTTTCCTGCAATTCGAGTACACCCTGCATCTTACCGACAGTAGTTGATATATCGGTTCTGAATACATCTTGTCCGTTTGCAAAACCCTCAAGACTTACTGCCAGCGATTGCAGTATCTCATTAGTTTTCTCCTGCCCTGAAGCAAAACGTTCAGCTAGTACGGCAGTATCTTTTTGCATTACAATCAAATCGTCGAGTTTTGAAGTTAATGCATCCAATTTTTGAATTAACTGCGCATTACCGTCGGTAGTGGTCTGTGAGACGGATGCAACGTGCTCGCCTATCTTTGCGATGGTCTCGATCGCTGCCTTACCGATCTTTGCACTGTTCATTGACGTTTCTTCTTGTTTATCCAATATTTTTTGTTCGATCTGCGCAATGTTTACCCCAAGCGTACCAAAATTCTTTATCATTTGCCGTATCGTTTCATGGAGCTCCGCTATTCCGGTTGATTCTTTTGCACCCCCCTGCGTCTGCATCCATTCATGTACATTTTCCATAAAAGTTCTGATCTGCGTTTGAGATTCTGTGTGAAAATCACGAAGATTATTGTGTATACCCATGATCTCTTCTTTGGTCTCAAAGAGAGCATTGGAAACATCCATGACAGCCGTATAGACCTTTTGACTTGCTTCTATGATCGGCTCAAATTTCGCCAAGGCTGCGGATGAAGCAACAGTGTCATCTGATGCTTGTACCGTGGAACTCCCGGATGCTTTTGATGTGGCAATATCATCTTTAAGCGATCTTAATAATGCGTTCTGTTCTTCCATCGTCGACTTAATAAGATTGAACAGTCCTTTAAATGCTGTCTTATTTACATCATTGATCTCACTGACCAATGCTGCCAGAGCTTCATTCGATGGAGCGGGTGTTCCTGCAGCTTCAGGCTTGACGGGAGTCGCACCTTCAACAGAATTGTCAACACGTTCGATCAATGTTTTATAATCAGCAGTTATTGAAGACACGGCTGCGCTTTGCTGAAAGGATGTATGGTGAGATGCGATACGATTGACCGTCTCAAGAATATTTTCGGCAGTTTCGCGTATACGGACAAATTCTCCCGAAACTTCTGCTGATGAAACCACTGTTCCTGTTTCATTAGACTGTAACGATTGCTGTAATGCGGTTACCGTATCGGTAATATATTTACCGTTCTTCATAGCATCGATATACTCAAGAAGCGGTTTGGATGTTTTTGTCAACAATCCGCCGATTTTTTTTATCAGATCATTCGTGCTTTGCGAAGATGCGGAAATACTGTCTTGAATAAGTTTGATGTTCCCCGGCTTGGTCAAATCGACTGTGCTGAGAACACATGATTTACCGGGTTTATTATAGAGAAAACATTTATCGGAAATACAATTCTGAAATGCTTCTCCTTCTCGGGGTAAAAACGGGCAGATGTTTCCCATACTTCATTCTCCTTTGTTCATATCAAAAAGTAATTGAGTAACCGTTTGTGTCTTTCGCATAACGTGCCTCATCGGCGCTGATCTGTTTCTGAATTGTATCGTAAACTTCATCAAGAATGCTTCCCTTTAAACAATGAACATAGGCTCGTGCAGTGGCAAACAATCGTAATTCTCGTGAAGAGGAAATAAAACAATGTACTATTTCTTTTTCGTCATCTTGAATATTCCATATGTCGATAGAAACATACGGCGCCAACGCAAGCACGCCGGCATAATCTTTTTGGAAGTACAAAATTTTAATACGCAAATACTGTTTCTTTCTTATAACTGTTGCATCCTCGGTGACGATCTCATTGAGTACTACACTGGCTTGAGCATAATCTTCATTTTTTAAATACAATTGCACAAGTTTCAACATATTCTCAGGGGTTTTATGTAATTCGTAATACGTGATCCAAACCGTATACATACTTTTTTCAGCATCATGAATCAATTTATACAGTTTCTTAACGGATGGCAAATAACCGCGTGCTTTTGCATACCACTCGCGAGATACATCACGATCATCATGCACAGCTAATTGTGCTGCAAGCAAAGCATACTGTGCTTTTTTTTCATTTGAAATATTTAACGACTCAAAAAGCGGAAGAACTTCTGTCATTTTTGTCATTTCATTACTTTCCATAAGAATGGTAACATAGGTGTCGAAAATATCCTCCCGAGTCTTATTGTTTTCCCAAACGGTCTCAATAGCGTATAATAATTTCTCTCTGTTATGGGAAAAATAATCATAATTCAATTTGATGACGTTTAGAGCTTTATCATATTGATTTCGCAATAATGCAATATCAATCAAAAGATCCGCAAAAGCTTCATCATTCTGTCCTTTTTCAAATTCGGATAATTTACTGTCCAGATATGGAGCACTTTCATCACCGAATTGTTCGAATAAGCGTTTATATGCAGCCACGATCTCCTCTAGGGTGCCTGATGCAGTCATACAATCACAATACAATTCAGCGGCAGCACGCAAAGAGATGGCAAATACTTTTTCTGAAATCTTATGTGTAATCTCAGCAATTTCTTCTTTCGGCGCAACGGTCAGAACAGTTGTATAAAACGGAAGGCTTTCGGTAAATTTCTCACCGTCCCATAAAAGGTCTGCCATACGATGATGGCCCCGCGAGAATGCAGGGCACTGCTCGGTAAGAGTTTTTAATGTCTGAAGATATTTGAGGTATAATTCGTCTCCCGGCTCAACGGATGTCAAAAGTGAGTAAGAGTCTTCAGGCTTATTTATCAATGCATAAATTCTGGCGAGCTCAATTTTAAAGTCCACTCTATCTGGAGCTTTTCTGGCAACTTCCTCATAGTGTGCTACGATAGCGCCGATCAATGCCTCATCCAATTGAACGGCCTGATTAAACATCACTATTGCTTCATCATACCGTGCGTATTTCATATAGAGTACGCCGAGTGTGATCTTCGGCTGCGGATCATTCGTTGCTTCACGTGCCATATCGCTCAATTGTTTTTCGATAAGATCATCTTTTTCACGTTCGATCCCGATTACCTTACGATACAATTCCAGCGCAGCGCTGAAACTGCCGTTTTTTTGATACATTGCCCCAAGTACATAATACACGCCGGGATTCGGTTTCACAACAGAACGCACTTCGCCCACTATGGAAATGATTCTAGCTATGTCTTCTTGAATTCCGTATTTCAATAACTTTTGAAAATCTTTTACAACATCCTTAATACTCCCTTTTTTAAAATGAAGTTCTGCAAGCGCTGTAAATACCGCCGATGAATGTGGCTTTATTTTTTCGGCATCTTCAATAAAGTGTGATAACTCATCAAGGCGATTCTGTTCAAAAGCAATTTTTGAAAATAATGTAATAATATCGTCTTCTGCATAAAATTTTTCAAATATCGTATGAAGTGACGCTAATATCTTAGGGTTTTCTGCCGGAAAATCTAAATAAAGCGTATTGAGATGGCTGATCAGTTCATGCCACAATTTGTTATTGTATAATGTGTCGGCAATAACCCAGCGCAATTCAAGGTCATGCGGAAATTTTTCCAAAAGTTTAAAAAATATTTCAGTAGCACTTTTTTTTAATAAAGGATCACTAGAATTCATGACAATTTTAAAACTGTCAATTACTGCAGCACTATTACCTTGTAAAAAATAATAACATCCCATATTAAACAGCAAGTATGGATTATTAGGCAACCCTTTAGATATAATATCCAAAAGTCCTTTTACTTTATCAGCAACATCGGGGTTTTTCTCGAGAATCGTATTAAAATACGGATAAATACTTGGATAAATGGAAGGATCAATCATCAACACTTCGCCGAGCATTTTCAATGCTTTTTTATAATGTTCATATTTCATGTACAGATCAATCAATAATTGACGGAGCTTGATCGATTTTTCTGATTTCAGCAAAAGATTTTCATACCCTGCTATAATTGAATCCGCTTCTTCCGGAAAAACTTCTTCAAGTTTTTTATAGTAGGTAAAAGCTTCTTTGAGATCATTACGGCTGACGCTGATATCTCCCAATAACTTGAGATATTCCTTATTGTCGCCTACTTCCATTTTTTTCATTTTTTCCGTGATAAACTCACTGTAACTTGCATCTGAAGCAAATAATTCACCTAAATAATGAACTGCTTTTTCAACAGGACCTTTTGAAATATAAAATTCTGCCAGTAATTTGTTAAGATCGCCTTTTTCCTTTACCTTTCCCAATAGTTCCAAACCGATCGTCTCGATCTCCGCATTATCGAAACTTCTTATTTGTAAGAATTTACGCAGAGCTCCCTCAAAATCACCTAATCGTATCAACAATTTCACCATTGCCAGAAGCACAAAGGTTTTCCCGCCTACCTTAATATAGATATCTTCGTAGAGTTCTTTCAGGGAATTTACTGCTGCATCGCTTGTGTCGAGGGTAGCGAAAACATCAAAATATGTAAATGTTTTCTCAAACTGCCCGCAATGATAATGGAGCAACGCAAAAAAACGCACGAATTTAGCATCCGTTTTATTTTGCTCATATAAGGGTTCACATAACGGTAAAATATATTGCGCTACGGCTGTATTTGCCTCAACACCTTTTGTAAATTGGGCAATTGCTTCAGATACCTTATTCTGTCGAACGAGTAATTGTCCCAAATGATAGTACAGATAGGGATTTGACGTATCTTTTGCCTCTAAATTTATTAGTATCTTCTCAATTACTGGGACTTCATTCAAACTTTTTACAGCGATCTGATTCAGCATGTCAAAAGCTTCATCAAATTTCTCCATAGCATAATAAACACCGAAAATCTGATATGCCAATAGCACATTATCCTGAACCGTCTTTTCTTCGCCGTGAATTTTTTTCAATTTATCAAGTTTATCAAGATATAGTGTTGAAAACTGTTCAATATCATGACCGGTTACCCGACGAAGCGATTCAATGGCCTTCACAACATCTTTGCGCTCCATATGTATCTCAAATTCCAGCATGTCGGCATATTTTGACCGTGGAAAAAAAGTCGGGAAATCATTTTGCAGATACTTGAGCGCCATGATCTTTGCAGCGGAACTCTGATCATTTGAGATTATTTTTCTGATTGTATTGACCGCATTCGCATCATCTTTCATAAAACCATAGACTTCTACAAGTTTCCATAAAAGTTCTTCGGAGCGGCTGTCCTCCATGAGTGCATCCTGCAATGCGTACATGGCCTCTGTAAATTGACTGGATGCAAGATATTTATTGACCTTTTTAAGTATCTTATCCGGTTTTTCCACATCGGCTCCTTATATTATTGCTCATATCCAAGTTCTTTTAAAATTCTGTCGTTTTTACGCCAATTTTTTTCCACTTGTACGGTCAGTTCTAAAAATACTGTCGAGCCGAACATATGCTCAATTTTTTTACGAGCGGCTATACCAATGTTCTTTATCATTGTTCCTTGACTACCGATCAGTATTCCTTTCTGTGATTCACGCTCGCAAATCAATGTTGCTCGAATATGAGCGCCTTGCAGTTCTTCGATCAAAACAGCTATCATATATGGCAATTCATCAAATACATTAAAAATAACTGCCTCTCGTATAAGCTCCCTGATTATATACCGCCGATCCTTATCAGTCAACATGTCAGCCGGGAAAAACGCAGGACCATCAGGCAGTATATCGCAAATATACCGTTTTAATTCATCGGTTTGTGTAAGTTTCAATACAGATATGGGAAAGATGGTCTTAATTCCCGTCTCATTGCTCGCTAAAGAGATCATTTCAAGTAATTCGTTTTTGTTTTTTACTAAGTCGGTCTTATTAATGACTATAATCGTTTTTTCGGGATCAGGTTTGATGCGTTGCCATGCGTCACGGTCTTTTTCGGTAAACCCTTTTGCAGCATCGATCATGAAAAGAATACCCTCAACTCCGTCCAACGACTGTGTGGCCGAGCCTACCATATATTTATCCAAAGCGATTTTCGGCTTAAAAATACCCGGTGTATCAACGAAGACCACCTGGGTATCAGTTTCCTTCCAATGGGCAACGCCGAACAATCTGTCCCGTGTTGTTTGCGGGCGAGGTGAGACAATAGTCACTTTTTTGCCGACCATCAAATTTACAAAACTTGATTTTCCTACATTAGGAGCTCCGATCACAGCGATAAATCCGGATTTCATTATTTCTCTCCTTTATCAAGCGGCGCGTTAAGCGTTAGCATTATCTTTATGATGCGCCGTTTGTCTACATCGAGCACTCTCAATTTAAAATCATCAAATGCATGTTCATAACCCTTCCGGGGAAGGTTGCCCAAGAGCGAAATAATGAAACCTGCGATCGTTTCAAATGTCTCATCATCATCGGTTATATAATGATGTATATCAATGTGAAATACATCGGAAAATTCATCAAGTGTCATTTTAGGAGAAACGATGAACTGCTTATCATTGATACGAGTGAACATTGCTTCCTCTTCATCGTATTCGTCTTCGATCTCACCGACGATCTCTTCAAGCACATCTTCGATTGTGGCCAATCCGACCAAACCGCCATACTCATCTACAACGAAAGCCATATGAACATGCTTTGATTGAAAATCTCGTAAAAGCAAATTGATCTTTTTAGTTTCCGGAACAAAATAAGGCTCATGAAGTATTGATCTTATTGTTATTTTTTTCGGATCAATTCCGATCAGATCCTTTACATATAGCACACCGATAAGATTGTCCAAACGATCATCATACACCGGCATACGGGAATGACCATTCTCTTGAATAATGGTATTTAATTCTTCCCAGGTGCAATCGGCTGAAATCGCAATGATATCGATACGGGGGATCATGATCTCCCGAACAATCGTTTCCTTGAATTCTAAAACGCTCGCAAGCATTTCGCTTTCTTGTTTATCACTTTCCTCAGTCAGCACATTGGTCAAGACCTGCTCCTCGATCTTTGTTAAATACGGGATATTAATAACCATAGTCCCGCCGAACATTTTAATGATCAGGTCAGCAGGCAACATCAGCAATCGTATAATAGGAGAAATGATAAGGCAAAAATAGTACAGCGGTACGATAATGTAATACGTATGCCTGATCCCCTTCTGCATAGCCAAGGTACGAGGGACATACTCGCCGATAACAATGATAAAAACAAAAACAATGATTACAGAATAAATGTTCTCATGCTGCCAAGCAATACAGATGGCGCTTACTTCTATTGCAAAACGAATAAACTGCAATGAAGCCAATAAAATATTGGCGTGCTTGAACCATTGCAAAAACATCGTCTTGATAAATCTATTGCCAAGAACAATATCCTTGATATCATCATACTCAACACTGACAAAGGCAATTTCAACAAACCGAGTAAGAAATAACAAAACCGCGGCACAACCGGCTATAATAATTAATGACAACGTCATATCAGACAATCCCTCCGATAATAATATTTAAAAACAAAGTCATAAAAAATCCCAATAAGGCTCCCGATACAACCTGCCATGTAGTATGAATATTCATGTCTATTCTGCTTTTTGAAACGAAAAAGGCCAATATAAAAACTGATACGGTAAGTAGATCATGACGACTGTATAATACAGTAAGCGCTAAAACTGCAAATGCAAAAGAGGAATGCCCGCTTGGGAAACCTCCCCTGAAAGGAGATCCGCTGCGCGTGGCTAGCTTTAAGATCACGACAAGTGCCATAACAAGAACTAACGAGATCATAACAATATTAGCTTGTAATTTTTTTACAAATTCAATAAAATTGGCAATATAAACGGTAGATTTTTGGTAAATAATAAAATACCCTATAAAAATAGCATTCAGTGAAGCGCAGAATACGGCACCGGCACTTAAATCTTTAACTACTTTGATCATAGGATCATGCAGAACAGACACAAAATGATCGATAGTATGCTCTATTGCCGTGTTGATCAATTCTGAGACAATAACAAATGCGATCGCAAATACTATAAGCGCTCGCTCCGTAAAATTCAACGGTAAAAAAAACGAATATACCAGAACCAATATACCGATAGTGAAATGAATTCGTACATTCCGTTCATAACGGAGAGCAAAAAATATTCCCGTCAATGCATTATTAAAACTTTCCCAAACATTTCTGTTTTTACGCATGAGGTACATACCTCATTTCCTGTTCATGCATAAGCTGATATTCTCCATCGGTCTCGTGATCATACCCGAGCAAATGAAACATTCCGTGAACAAACAAGACTATACATTCTTCTTCAATCGAATGTTGCTCACGTTGACGGTCAGCAGTTTCATAAGAAATAATAATCTCCCCTAGTATAGAATCAAGCCCGTCTTCAAGCGGAAAAGAAAGCACATCCGTCGATTGGTCTTTGTTGCGATATTCACGGTTCATCACGCGTATCTCAGCATCGGTCGTGAAATATAAGCTGACTTCCGTTTCTGATTTTCCATAATCCTGCAAAATTCGGCCGGCAATTGCAGTACATGCGGCAATGATCTTTTCTGACACGGTTAACGATTGTTCGACTGTGACGCTTAGCATTCTATTCCTTTCCAATATCAGGATATTCAATTCGTTTGTGGAGTAATCCGCGAAAATATCGCATAAAACTATTTTCAACGATTTTCAACTCGGCTAATGTCAGAGGGGCATTGTCCAATTGCCCATCTTCAAGCGCTTCAGTGATCAATTTATTGATCCTCTCGGCAAGCGAAACAATGGATGCATTTACCATAACGCGAGACACAGCTTCCGCTTTATCTGCAAGAAATACAACCGCAGCTTCCTTTGATGACGGTATCGGACCGTCATACCGAAAATATTGTTCAATAATATCCTCTTTGCGCGTATTCTTCAGAGCCTTTGTATAAAAAAATTTAATGAGACTTTTCCCATGATGTTCCCGCACGATATCGCGTATTCTTTTTCCGAATCCATACTGACGTAACTTTGCATCTGCATCAGCAACATGATTTTTCAATATCCGCACAGACATAAGCGGTGGTAAAGCATCATGTTTATTTTGTCCTAACATCTGATTCTCAATATAATAATCTGGCCTGCGGATTTTTCCAACATCATGATACAATCCGCCGACCTTGGCAAGCAATGGATCTGCATTAATATGTTTGCATGCTTCTTCAGACAATTCTGCTACGATAATACTATGACGATATGTACCTGGCGCATGGTTCATCAATTCTTTCAGTAACGGTTGATTCATATCAAGTAATTCCTTCAACCTGATCTCTGAGGTAATATCCGACAATTTTTCATATATAAATAAAAAACCATACCCGACAATAAAACCAAAAAACACCGATATCATGCACCGTATTGATATAATTGGCAAAGAAGGCACTTTTCCAATAAAGGCAGTATCAACAACTAATGATGTTGCCAAAGAAAATACATATGTAATAAGAAATATTTTAACCGATGGAATTCTTGTGCGCAGACGAACAGCATGAATAAGGAAAAATATTGTTGTTAAGGCATGCAAGAAAGCGAACCGAGGATCAGTATAAAACATCATAAACACAAGAGAAAATATTAATCCGGAAATGAGGGTGAATTTTGTCCTGAAAACATAATATGACATGATTGGAAAAGCGATATAGGGAAACATGTAGGTATATTCTAAAGGAAATAATCGTGAAAACAATCCTACGAGAATAATAAAAAAGAGCCCTGTCAATATGATCATCATTTGAGCAGATTTAAATTCTGCTTGGTGAAAACTTATCAAATATCGTTTAGTTATAACCCAAACGATTGCTAAAAAAAATATTAATCCAACAATCCGAATAAAAGCCATTCTTTTTAAAGAAGCATACATTGCATTTACCATAAGGACATTTTTCTTAACAACTACCTGGCCCTTAGAGCACAAAAGTTCACCTTTTGATATAAGCATTTTTTCAGGTATAAAATTCTGGCGTATGCTATCCCTATTCCTCATAGTGATCTCGGCATCATACCAAATATTTTCCGATATATAATTATTGGTTATATATAATGCCATCGCAATATATTGCTCATCTGCGTCTATTGTTTTACGGATATATGATTCAAGAAATTTTCCGGAATCTTTAAAAAGAATTGTCTTTTGCTTATCAACAAGAATATTGTCGGATTTTCTTCGTATCTCATAATTTGTGATTGCCGAAACAGGATTATCCGTTCTAAATATGCCTCGTTCATACAATGACGCAAGTATCTCTTTGCATATACTTTTTAACGCAATCATTTTCGTCTGATCAAAAGAATAAATTGAAAATTGTTCGGGGATTCCCCAAATTTTAACGATCTTTTGATAAGGATTTTCATCCTTTTTTTGAAACGCACCTATAACAGAATCAAGGTCACTATCAATTTTTCTTATCTGCTGATTCTCAATATCCGGGTCTAAAACAAAGATCGCCGGAGCCGAATTGATCCTATCCGTAATAATCTTATCACTCTGATCTTCATCAACCCATAAAAAATCAATTTCTGACACGATAGTTGCCGGCGAAGGTTCTCCTTCTATTATTTTAATATTTACATGCGCGATGCTTATGTAAAACAATAACGTTATACTGAGCAATAATAACAACGACAATACCCTTGCAGCAGTTAAATACGGCTTCCCGAATATCTTTCGAAAAAATGATTTTATTATAAGAACAATGGTATGCATTATACTGTGAGCTGTTACCACTGGTAATACCGTTTCATGTTTTTTTGTATATTTTCATCCATATCTCTTTAGGAATAATACACGATTGGGTTGATTGTTACAAGTATTTTTACTCTTTTGAATCATAATTAAATAAAAAAGGGAAGGCTTAAAGCCTTCCCCGAAAGAAATCGATTTAAATTTACATTACGGACGCGGAATGCTCAGGATAATTCCCGGCTGGAGCGCGTTCGGATTTGTAACTTTATCAGTATTAGCATCTTTGATCTCATTAGCACGTTTTGAACCGTCTTTGTAATAGATCTCATAGTAAGAAGCAATACCGGAAACGGTTTCACCTGAATAGACTTTCCATTCAGTAGGAAGCAAACGCGGAACTACGAAATCTTGCCCCGGATAGATAAGGTCATAATTCTTTATCTGATCACGGTTTGCACGATAAATAACCGGCCATTTCCAATAGTTTCCTTTTCCGTAAACTTCAGGATATTCTGCAAGCTTAGACAGCCAGTCGCCGCTTTTAACAACATAATTCTTGGGGACTTTATCAAAGTCTTCAAGCATCTGTTTTTCTTCAGCGGTATACTGACGAATGTTTGCCGTATCCTGTTTGATCTTCTGAATCTCAGAATCAGTAGCATTGATTTCATTCTGAATACGTTCTTTTTCAACTTTTGCTTTTGCTTCACGCTGTTGGAAATAACGCATCCATTCTTCAGCAGATGCATTGTCCGCCGGCTGGGTCTGCGAGAAAACCGGGAGCGCGATCAGCGCAGCAAGAACGAGTAATACAAGTTTATTCATAGCTTTCTACCTCCACTCTCACCACAGTTTTCCCTTAGATTCCTTCACCTGGTCAACTTTTTTCGTATCAGCTTCATTTTTCTTCTGTTCTTCGAGCAATTTCTGAGCGTCTTCTTTTTCTTTCTGCTTAGCATCAAGCTGTTGCTGAGCTGCAGACTGATCTTCTTCGGCTTTCTTTGTAGCTTCAAACTGCGGAACTACTTTTTCCGGAATCGTGATGGTCTTATCGCCATCTTTTACCTGAACCTTTTTTTCGCATCCGATAACTCCGAAAACAAGCGAAAATGCAATTATCGTGAAAAGGATTTTTTTCACAACATTCACCTCCTCATTGTATAACAACTTTTTTACCACCCTTTGCAGAAGTATACATACTCAAGATACCCCTGTCAACCTTTTTTTACAGTTATTGCAAGTTCTTTCAATTGCTTTTCCGAAACCTCCGACGGCGAGTCTGTCATAAGGCATGCAGCCTGTGCCGTTTTAGGGAAAGCAATGACATCGCGGATTGATGTAGCTCCTGTAAGGATCATAATGATGCGATCGATCCCCGGCGCAATTCCGCCGTGTGGCGGAACACCGTATTGTAACGCATTGATAAAAAATCCAAACTTATTATTCATCTCTTCTGGTGTAAAACCCAATAAACCGAATACCTTTGCCTGTAACGCAGCATCGTGATTTCGGATATTGCCCGAGGCAAGTTCGACACCGTTTAAAACAAGGTCATAGGAACGGGAACGTATTTTTAAAACATCGCTATTCAGATACTTTTCAATATCGTCGTGACGCGGCATCGCAAACGGATGCTGTTCGGCCTCATAACGTTTTTCCTCTTCATTGTAGCTGAACATCGGAAATTCCGTGACCCACAAGAATTTTAACTGTTTTGGATCGGCAACCAGATCGTAATCGTCACGTAAAGCCAGGCGAACTACCCCGAGAACTTTCGAAGCGATCAATGAGTCATCTGCAGCCACAAAAGCGGTCTCACCATCGACAAGCGACAAAGCGGACTCAATGCTTTTTCCGCCGTCGGCTAGAAATTTCAGGACCGGAGAATTGAATCCTTCAGTATTCTTTTTGAACCACATAAGCCCTTTTGCGCCGTTCTTTTTAGCAAGTTCGGTATATTCATCTATTTTCTTACGGGGAATATCCAATCCGGCAACTTTGATGGCTTTAACCGCTTTACCTGCTTTGATAGCATCTTCGAGAACCGCAAAACCTTTCGGATCGATCTTATCGGTCATGGTAACGATCTCACTGCCGAAACGCATATCCGGTTTATCTGAACCAAAGCGCTCAATACAATCAGCATACGAAACACGTTCGAATGGCGTCGCAACGGGTATGCCAACGGTTTTCTCGACAGCATAGGACATCAATCGCTCCATAAGACCGAAAATATCCTCTTCCGTAACATATGACATCTCAAGATCAAGCTGGGTAAATTCCGGCTGACGGTCGGCGCGAAGGTCCTCATCGCGGAAACAGCGTGCGATCTGGTAATATTTATCTGTACCGGCAATCATCAACAATTGTTTATATATCTGGGGTGACTGCGGTAATGCATAAAACGTCCCATGATGTACTCGTGACGGGATCAGATAGTCGCGGGCACCTTCCGGGGTGCTTTTACATAAAATCGGCGTCTCGACCTCAATAAACCCTTCTCCATCCATAAAATCACGGATGCATTTGATGAATGTATTACGCAAGCGCAAGTTTTTCTGCATAGCATCGGTTCGTATATCGAGATAACGATATTTAAGGCGTACTTCTTCGGAAGCGTTATCAGATAACGGCAATGCATCGGAATGTGAATAGATGGTCAATGACGAGACAACGATCTCCACATCACCGGTAGGCATCTTCGGGTTTTTATCTTGTCGTTCTATAACAGTACCTTTTATACCGATGCTATCACCGACAGTACATGTTTTAGCGTCGGCGCATTCGGGTTTACTCATATCAAAAACCAATTGGCATAAACCCGTGTGGTCCCAGAGGTCAATAAAAATGAATTTGCCGAAATCACGCGTTTTTCTGATCCATCCGTTTAACACTACAGTTTTCCCCGCATCAGCGATACGAAGCGCCCCGTTATAGGCTGTTCTCTTTAAAATTTCCATTGACTGCCTCCTAGGATATGATTTCGTTTATTAATGAAACGGCGATCTCAAATTCTTCGCCGGTCTTCATGTTCTTCAAATGTAAGGTCTCGTTCTTAGCCTCGTTTTCGCCAAGAAAGATCACGTAGTTGAAATTATTTTTATCAGCTTGTTTCAATTGGTTTTTAAAACTTTTCCGTTCATAAACATACTCGGCCTGTATTCCGCTTTTACGCAGCATATCTGCCACACGGAACAATAATGACATATCATCAAGCTGCCAGGCGATAAACACTTTTCGTGATTTTACCGGCACTTCAATGCCTTTTTCCTTAAGCACTTCGATAATGCGGTCAACGCCGAAAGCAAATCCGATACCCGGCACGGGAGCGCCGCCAAGCATCGCCACTAATCCGTCATACCGTCCACCGCCTACGATTGCATTTTGTGCACCAAGTTCCGCACAGGCGATCTCAAAAACGGTACGCATATAATAATCAAGACCGCGAACCAGACGAGGATTGACATTGAAATCAATGTTCATACATTTCAATAAACGTTGCAATTCGGTGAATGATGTTGAACATTCTTCGCAATAGTGATCAGCAATGACCGGCGCACCTGCAATAGCTGCCTGACATTGTTCATTCTTACAATCGAGCACACGTAGCGGATTTTTATCGATGCGATCGTTACAATCGGCACAAAGTTCACCGCGTTTTGTTGCAAGATAATCAACTAATGCCTTATTAAAGACCGGTCGACATGCCGGGCATCCGATCGAGTTGATAGTAACAATAATATCATTGATGCCAAGCGCTGAGAGAAAATCTGCAAGCATCTTGATAATATCTGCGTCAAGCGCCACTTCCTGCACACCGAATGCTTCCACGCCGATCTGATAGAACTGGCGATACCGTCCGCGTTGGGGACGTTCATACCGAAACATCGGACCGCTGTAAAAAAGCTTTTGGATCGGCGCAGAGCGGTCAAATCCGTTTTGCACATAACTGCGCACAACGCCTGCTGTTCCCTCGGGACGAAGCGTGAGGCTGCGGCCTTTCTTATCAGGGAATGTATACATTTCTTTGGTCACGATATCGGTAGTATCGCCGATACCGCGGGTAAAAAGCTCTGTGTGTTCGATAACGGGCAACACAATTTCAGTGAATCCGAACATTCCGAATACTTCACGGGCAGTATCTTCAACAAATCTGTAATAACGTGCGTCATCACCGAACAGGTCACGCACGCCGCGTACTGAGTCAATCATAGTAATATCTCCTTATATGACAGCACGAACTATAGCATATGAAAACACCGCTTGCAACAGCATTGTACAGTGATTTTGCGGTGATTTACGGTATAAACGAGAGAAATCGGGGTGAGAGGATTTGAACCTCCGACACCTTGGTCCCGAACCAAGTGCGCTACCGGGCTGCGCTACACCCCGCTGTGTGACGAAGAAAATACTATACTATGTCGGTAAAAAAGGCAAGTGTTTTTTTTAGGATACATCATTTCCTTTTTTATATTCTCTTCTTATACGATTCTTTTATTTTATTTACTATCTTTGATTCCATCGAGGCAAATATTATTAAGAATCCGATATATATGATCACTTCTAAAACAATGCGCAGCGCATTCACGCTGTCAAAGATCCCGGCACACCAGAGCGAGAGGTAGTGCCAGACAAGCGTTGCCGTCACGATCGCACATATAAATGTCACTAATCCAGCTATAATGATTTTAAACCTCATACTATATGGTTTCATCAATCACCTTTCTATACTTCAATCTATATCACAATAATTGGTGCATGGAACGTATCGCTACATCCCTGTAGTGATCCTTATAATTCCAATATGCCTACAGCTTCACGCGCTTTTTTCAGAGTTTCGATCGCTATTGCACGGGCTTTTTTGGCACCTTCATGAACGACATCGGCCACATAATCGGGTTGCGCGACCAATTCCATGCGTTTTTCGCGAAATGGTGCAAAATACTCATTCACCTTTTCATTGAGCGCCAGTTTTGCATGACCGTAACCGTAATTACCGCCGCGGTAGTTAGCCTTCATTGCTTCTTGTTCTTCCGCAGACGCAAACAGTTTATATAATGCAAAAACATTGCATGAATCGGGATCTTTCGGATCCTCAAGCTGTTTTGAGTCGGTAACGATACGCATCACAGCTTCTTTTGTCTTCTTCGGTGTTGCAAACACTTCGATCGTGTTGTCATAGCTCTTGCTCATTTTACGGCCGTCGGTACCGGGAACAACAGCAACATTCTCGACGATACGGTCTTCGGGAATGGTAAACACCTCGCCGTATTGGTTATTGAATTTGATAGCTATATCGCGGGCGATCTCTATATGCTGTTTCTGGTCTTTCCCTACCGGCACAATATTCGATTGGTAAATGAGAATATCGGCAGCCATCAACACCGGATAAGCAAAAACACCGTGATTCACCGCTTCGTCTTTCGCCATTTTATCTTTATATGAATGACCGCGTTCGAGTAACCCCATAGGCGTCACACAATCCAGGAACCATGTAAGCTCACACAATTCCGGCACATCGGATTGCAAAAAAAGAGTCACTTTTTTCGGATCTAATCCTAAAGCCAGATAATCGAGCATGATATCTAATGTACGTTCGCGATTTAACTTCGGATCAGGTAACGTTGTGATGGCATGATAGTTTGCCACAAATACAAAGATATCATTATATTTTTCCTGAAATTCCAAAAATTGTTTGATAGCTCCGAAGTAATTACCTAAATGAAGTTTTCCTGTAGGCTTAATACCCGATAATACACGCATATATATCAACTCCTTATTGTTTTCAACAGTATGCCATGAAATGGAGATTTATTAAAGAATTATTTTATCGGCGCGTACGCCAACAACCGGTCGAATGACCGATGCGAAATAACGTGAAACAATATATGGAAATAGAATCGTTCATACATCCTCTCCTAAAATGATCCTCAAAACCTGATTGGCCTGCTCATGAGCGCAAATACCGACCCGCGGAGCCATTAGACCGCTCCCGGGCTGTGCCTCAGATACTCCGTCTCCGCATACAAAAAAATGCGAACCGATCTTTTGCGTGACGATAGCATCATTCGGCCCATATCCTGCCATACCGTTCCCCGCTACTATAAAGATACCGGGCATGGTTGTCAATATATGATTAACAAGTCGGGATTTGTATTCCGCTTTATCAAACGCTTCAACGATCACCGAGGCACCGGCGAAAACGTCGGCACAATTATCTTCTGTAACCATTCCCTGAAATAACCGTATCGTCACATTCGGATTGACACGCTGAATGGTTTGCCGCAGGGCTTCAACTTTATGCATCCCGATTTGATCGATAAAAAACTGCTGCCGGTTGAGATTTGACGGTTCAACCACGTCAAAATCCGCAAGTATCAACGAGCCGATCCCGCTTCGTGCAAGTGCGACGGCAATAGTAGAACCCAATCCGCCACATCCGGCTATCCCGACAATTGCATGTTTTAATTTCTCATGCACAAACGGCGTGTGCCGTGCGGTCAATAACGCATCCAATTCATCAGGATGCGGCATCTCACCACGTTTGATGAACACAAGCGTATCATTATCCCGTAACTGGCAATTTTGTGCGATAGGAAAGCCGTTATAGATCACGATATCAGCATCGGGTTTTACGGAATCACGAACTGAAAAGACCGTCGATGAATCCGCTACTTCCTTCATATGTTCATTTATAAAAATATGCACCATTCTAAATCTTTCATGATGTAAAATGGAAAAGCGGACTTCCCGCTTTCCAGTTAAAACGACATCTTTTGTGTTTTTATACCGTCAATTTTGGCCAGGTCTTTTTCAATAAGGTCCCAGTCACTACTTTGACCGCAAAGTTCGATAAGGATAAGACCGTTTTTGCTGCACTGGTTATCGTCAACTTCATGGAGACCGATACGTGTCTTGATATTGCATCCGTATTTTGTCAACACCTGCTGAACCTGTCCGGCTTCGGCGATACGGTCGGTCACCAGAATGCCCAGTACACGAATTTCCTTCATAATAACCTCCTAAATACTTCAGTTTCATGATAGCATCGGAGGTATTAAAAGTCAAGAAGGTGTAATATACCTTTTATCATTCCATTTCCTATGAATTTTATCAGTCATTAGTTTTAAGCTTTTGAACGCTCTCAGGCAAAAATACCGATTGCATAACTTAACAACAGTATGAATTAATAAATAAGCTTCCCTCGTTGAACGGTTTCGCTTACGAATATCTTTATCGAACGCTCTGATAATATCTTCCTGGCATACTGCTCGTCTTTCGGATGCACGGTAATATGAGATACCGCTCCAACATCATCGAGAGATCGTTTAATTTGTTCATACCGAACAAGATCGGCAAGCGACGGGTGATATGTTCCGCCGATCACGGAAGCAGCCAATTCAACTGAATGCGGCAAACCCATACGAAGAATGGTTATATCATTCATTTCTATAGCGAATGCAGCTTCAGCAAGCCACGAAACGACCGTTTCCAGGGGAGGGACAGCGAACGGTTCGTCGTGATAGTGACGAGCGAGCGCTGTGCCTTCTATCACCGCAAGCGGATATAATCGGCAATCGACGGGTTGATAGCGGATCAGCATTTGAATATCCTGCATGAAATCTTCCCCGGTTTGCGCAGGAAACGCACACATGAGCTGTATGCCGAAAGTGCAATCATGTTGCATTATCAATTCAATAGCCTGTGCTATATCTTCAAGAGTATAATTTCGTCCGAGAAACGATAAATAACGAGGATCAAATGATTGAACACCCAACTCAAAATGGGTCAACCCATTCTCTTTATAGAACGAGAAATCAGCTTGTGCAAACCCATCCGGTCGCGTAGAACATCTAATGCCGGAAATCAAGCCGTTCTCGACAAAAGGTTTAACTTGCGATAAATACCGTTCTTGTTGTTCGATCGGCAGGCAGGTAAATGTCCCGCCAAAAAAAGCCGCTTCTATAGTATTACCGGTATCCGGATGACGGGTGAAATAATCATTGAGCGTTCGTTCTATATCGGGAGTATTTGAATTACTGATTTTTCGTTGATCGCAATACACACACGTATATGTGCAACCCTCAAAGGGGATAAAGAACGGGATTATTACATCAGTGTGTTTTATTTTCATCAGCTAGTAATTGCTGTAATGCCAAGCGTGCAGCTTCCATTTCGGCACGTTTTTTACTCGATCCCTCCGCTGAGCTTGTGATCTTACCGGAAAGCAGGCAATGAACAAAAAACATTCGATTATTCGGAGGGCCAGATTCATTATAAACCTGATATTCGGGAATAGGAAATCCGCGTTTTTGAAGGTATTCCTGCAAGGCTGACTTGTGATCATCATACGAACCGGAAATCAACACATCAAGCTTATCTCTCCAAAACCGATGTATAAATGCTGAAGCGGCCTCTAAGCCTTTATCGAGATAGATCGCTCCTATAACAGCTTCAAGCACATTTGCAAGAATGGTATTCTGTAATCCATGTTGTAGTTCACTTTTTCCAGCATATACATAACGTTCAAGATGAATCTCATGTGCAATTTCAGCCATGAGCACTCGTCCTGCAGCCATACCCTTTATCTTGGCCATATCGCCTTCGCTTTTATCGGTGGATGTGAACAGAAATTCATTGATCACAAGACCGGCTACTGCATCACCTAAAAACTCTAACCGTTCGTTGTGACCAAAAGGGCTGTCTTTACAAGACCTATGAGAAAGGGCGCTCTCAAGAAGCGCCCTGTTTTTAAATGTCAATTGAAAATCACGTTCGAAAGATTCT
This sequence comes from uncultured bacterium, assembly GCA_964539615.1. GTDB lineage: Bacteria > Macinerneyibacteriota > Macinerneyibacteria > Macinerneyibacteriales > CAYRFE01 > CAYRFE01. Next base: position 22,539 of record CAZIJP010000002.1, on the reverse strand, counting down.
CCGTTACTCATATTTCTTAAATAGCACTACTCCGTTATGCCCGCCAAAGCCGAGTGATGTAGAAAGAGCATACTGAATCTCACAATTCATTGGAGATCCCGGCACATAGTTCAAATCGCACTCCGGATCCGGATTTTCTAAGTTCAATGTCTGATGAACTTTATTGTTTTTTATACTTAACGCCATAACGATCGCTTCAAAACCGCCCGCTGCACCCAACATATGACCTGACATTGACTTACTCGAATTGATCAATAATTTTTGAGCATGATTTCCAAATACGGCCTTGATCGCACGGGTCTCGATCGGATCATTGAGGTCAGTCGAAGTGCCATGAGCATTGATATACTGGAGATCTTCAGGTTTAATACCTGCATCCTGAATTGCCATTTTCATAGCACGGATCGCACCGTCTCCGGTATCCTGAGGTGCAGTGATATGATACGCATCTCCGCTTAAACCGTAACCGACTATTTCGGCATAAATCTTTGCCCCACGAGCTTTTGCGTGTTCATAATCTTCAAGCATTAGAACTCCGGCACCTTCGGCTATGACAAAACCGTCACGGTCCTTGTCGAACGGACGTGATGCCCGAGTAGGTTCATCATTACGTGCCGATAGCGCTTTCAACGCACAAAAGCCACCCACTCCGATAGGAAGAACCGGAGCCTCTGCTCCACCAGCAAGCATCGCATCAGCATCGCCGCGCTGAATAATTTTAAATGCTTCCCCGATGGAATGGGTTCCTGATGCACAAGCGGTTACTACACATAGATTCGGCCCTTTAGCACCGATATTTATTGATAAATATCCTGAAAGTATATTCGGAATAAGCATCGGAACAAAGAACGGCGATATGCGGCTTGCGCCCTTTGTCATTAATATCTCATGCTGTTTGGAAAATGTTCCCATACCTCCGATACCTGAGCTGACGATCACGCCGACACGATCGGTATTTTTTTCATTAATGACCAACCCGGAATCACGAAATGCCTTGATTCCGGCAACTAGACCGTATTGAATGAAAAGATCCATTCTCCGGGCTTCTTTCGGATCAATATACCCATCCGTAGAGAAGTCATTGACCAATCCTGCTATTTTTGAGTAAATATCCGGATCTTCATAACTGTCTATTAATCGTACGCCGGATTTTCCTGCCAGAAGATTAGCCCATATATCATTCAATTCATTACCTACTGGTGACACAGCCCCCATACCGGTAATGACAACGCGCTTTTTCATAATGAATCCTCCTGTTTATTAATCAGTCGATTGATAAAAAAATACGGCGGGGGAACACACTTGCCAGCCGCCGTACAAAAACCATTATTTTTTATTTTTTTCGATGTACTCAACTGCATCTTTAACAGTTTTGATTTTTTCCGCATCTTCATCCGGAATTTTAAAACCAAACTCGTCTTCAAATGCAAGAATGAGTTCCATCGTATCCAAAGAATCAGCGCCGAGGTCATCAATAAATGATGCGGTCTCACCTATTTGGCCAGCTTCTTTACCCAACTGATTAGCAACGATTTCCTGTACTTTTTTCAGTATTTCTGCGTTCATCGAACACACCTCCTTGGTTTATTCACATAACCATTCCGCCGTCAACGTGAATTACCTGACCGGTGATATAGGCAGACATATCGGATGCCAAAAAGACAACCGCATTTGCCACATCATCGGGGGTTCCCATACGCTTCAGCGGGATCGAACGGAAAAACTCCTCTTTTACTTCTTCCGAAAGAACATGGGTCATCCCGGTCTCTATAAATCCCGGAGCGACCGCGTTAACGGTAATATTACGTTGTGCATACTCTTTGGCGATGGACTTTGTAAAACCTATCATGCCGGCCTTTGAAGCAGCATAATTGGCTTGTCCGACATTACCGATAACACCAACAACCGAAGAAATATTGATCACACGGCCGAAACGATTTTTCGCCATATCACGGATCAAAGCTTTAGTTGTATTAAAAGCGCCGGTAAGATTGACCTCAAGCACGCGGTTCCATTTATCTAATTCCATACGCATGAACAATGTATCTTGCGTTATACCGGCATTATTGACAAGAATATCAACTTTACCGTATGTTTCCTGTGCAGCCTTTATGATGCTTTCTACCGATTCGGGTTTCGTAACATCACACACTTGCCCCATACAGGAAAACCCTTTTTGTTTCAATTCGGCAACGGTTTCGTTTATCTTATCCTGATTAACATCGCCGATCACTATGTTCGCTCCGGCTTCCGCTAACTTCAAAGCAATTGCCTTACCGATCCCTTGTGCTGAACCGGTTACAAATGCCGTCTTACCGGAAAGAGAAATCATACCAAAACCTCGGAGAGAGATCGTATCGTTCCAATCGTATCGGTAGAATATGCAGTAACATCACCATCGATACGGCGAACCATACCGGCCAAGACATTCTTCGGGCCGCATTCTATAAAATGAGTAACATCATGTTTTACCATATGCTCCATGCTGTGAAGCCATTTGACCGGAGAACTAACTTGAGCGATCAAATACTTACGGATCATTGCCGGATCCTTAACGGGTTCACCAACCACATTCATGATAATGGGTGTTTTTGGCATGTTGAACGGCACTTGTTTAATCGTTTCCGCTAAAATTGCACCGGAATTTTTCATTAACCGCGAGTGAAATGCCCCTGATACATTCAATTGTACCACACGCTTAGCACCGTGTGATTTGCAACTTTCCATTGCTTGCAAAACATTATCTACACGTCCGGAGATAACGATCTGTTCAGCATAATTGAAATTTGCCACATCGATCTCATGCCCAGCGCAGATAGATGCGATCAAATGCATATCAAGACCCATGATAGCTGCCATGGTCCCCGGTTCTTCCTCACCGGCGAGCGCCATAAGCTCACCACGTTTATCAACGATATACATTGCGTCTTCAAACGATAAAACCCCAGCAGCCACAAGAGCGGCATACTCGCCGAGACTGTGCCCTGCCATAAACTTTGCCCCGTGAGTCAGGTTCATTTCTTCCAAGATAGCATAGATGCCGTAATCCATAGTCAACAACGCAGGTTGTGCATTATTGGTCATCGTTAATACATCTTCAGGTCCATCAAATATAATTGTTTTTAAATTTCTTTTCAATACATGACCGGCTCGTTCGACAAGATCACGGAACACAGGAAAATTTTCATACAGATCTTTTCCCATACCGACATACTGAGAGCCCTGTCCCGAAAACAAAAATGCTTTACACATTTTTTTCACCACCTTATGATTACAGACCCAGAGGTCAATCCACCACCAAAAGCGGCCGTCAGGATTACAGATCCCTTTTTAAGCATACCTTTACTATTCATTTCGTCAAGTGCTATAGGAATGGATGCCGCAGATGTATTTCCGCATTTTTCGATATTAACGAATACGCGGTCGCGAGGAATACTCAAGCGTTCAGCAAGAGATTCGATTATGCGAATATTTGCCTGATGTGTAATGATCCAATCAACATCGGCTTCTTGAAGATTTGCGCTTTTCAACGCTTCTTCCGCAACCGATAACATTGAACGGACGGCATGTCTGAAAACTTCACGCCCTTCCATTTTTATATAATGCATACCTGCATCAACGGTTTCGTGACTTGCGGGATTCCTGCTTCCCTCGGCTTCTTTGATGATGAGATGATTAAGACTGCCGTCTGCCGCCAAGTGCGTAGACACTATACAGCTTGTATCATTCTCGTCAGTATTGGCCTGAAGGATCGCAACACCTGCTCCGTCACCGAAAAGCACACATGTGTCACGGTCTTTCCAGTCAGTATAACGGGTAAGCAGCTCTACACCGATCACGGCTATTGTTTTATAAGCTCCGCTCTCAATAAATGCTTTTGCCATCGTTAAGCCGTACATAAAACCTGAACACGCTGCCGTTATATCAACAGCCGGAATGGTACGAGCGCCTATTTTGTTTTGCAGAATACACGCGGTTGACGGAAACGTCGTATCCGGGCATACTGTCGCAACAATGATAAAATCAAGATCCTCTGCAGTTATTCCTGCTGAAATCAAAGCACGCTCCAAGGCTATTTTTGATAAGTCAGAAGCGGCCTGTTCAGGAGCGGCAATATGGCGTTCTTGTATACCGGTTCTGGTCCGTATCCACTCATCAGTAGTATCTACCATTTTTTCAAGATCTAAATTGGTAAGCACTTTTTCAGGAAGATACGATCCTGTCCCGATAATCTTCGCCCGAGGGGTAATCATTATTCCCCGACAGCGATGATCTTTTTGCCGTTATAAAAACCGCATGCTTCGCAAATGCGATGCGGGCGTTTCATTTCGCCGCAATTATCACATTTAACGAACTCGGGAGCGCTCAGCTTCCAGTGAGTTCTCCGTTTATGTTTTCTCTGTTTTGACGCTCTGCGTTTTGGATTTGCCATAACTCAGTCACCTCCGTAAAGTTCCCTTTTAATCTCATTCAGTTTTGCCCATTTCGCATCAATTGCAGCATGAGAGCAATGACATTGCTTCTCATTAAGGTTTGTCCCGCAAACGGGGCACATTCCCTTGCATTCTTCAGAACACACTGCTTTTACCGGTATATCAAGAAGGATCTCTCCTCGAAGATATTCCGAAATATCCACATCGTCGTCAGCTGATAAATACACAACATCTGTCTCATCATCAGCATTGTCCTGTTTGTCCGGTGCTATGCCCTTCTTTATTAGAACATGCAACGGCACCGTTTCGTTCCGAGAAAACGGTACAAGACATCTGGCACAGACAAGGTTATACACTATCGAAACCGTTCCGTCAAGTATATATGAATCACCTTGAAGCTGAATTGTACATTCCACTTCCGTCGGCTTTTCTATCTCAGGCACATCTACAGAAAATAGTTCCCGAAAATGGCGAGGGTGCTCATTTACTGCTCTCAGGTCAAATCTCATATTGCGAAACTATATAACCCGAACACCGGATTGTCAAGCTAAAAATACCTTTTACTGAACGCGGTTCACTGATCGAACAATTGCTTGTAATGTATTTTTTTAAAACCAATACCACTATGTCTGATACGTTTTTCAAGTTTAACTATTTTTACTTTTTTCACTTAAACTGATTCAATTATTATTCTCTTAATTAGTTAAATATTTATAAGATAGTTCGCGTTTTCGAAGTGACGTCAGTTAATGTTGTGCTCCAAAACATAACGATATACCGTCGATCCGGATATACGTTCTTCTTTATTTTCAACAGATGGGATATCTGAATTAATCGAGATCATATCACCCACCGAATAGATCAATTCCAATTCCTCGAATATGAGCAAAATCCAATCAAGATACATAAGATCTTCTTGATATTTTTCATAGAGACTATAGGTCAACTCTGTTCGGTGAATACTGCCCGCCTCGCGGATCAATCGGTAAATATGTTCCATACTTTTTCGTTCGGCGCCGGCCAAATTGCGGATATGGTTTCTAATATCCCGTATTTTTATCTGCGGCAATCCGTCATATGAGGATATTTCCACAGCACCGGCAATATCAATATTTTTTGTTAATTTTAAAATATGAGAAGCAAAATCAAACCCTATACAAGACATTTTCACATTACCATTGGTAACAAAACCCCGCAAGTGACGTTCGGCAGCTATTGAAAAGCCATGTGGCGCAAACAATTCATTGATGATCAACACCGGTTTGGGATTCATGTAACCAAAAGGCATCAATGACTGAAGATCATTAAAATAGTGTGAATCCAATTCGCCGATCTCTACCGTGGCATCGCCGTATAAGATCGGTATGATCTCTTTCATTGAATATTTCTCTTTAAAGTATTGATTTAATTTTTGTCGTAATTCATCGATTCGATCTTTTCTTATGGTAAATCCTACGGCATGCTTGTGACCGCCGACACGCTCAAACAACACTTCATGCGATTTGACCATATCATGGAGGTGAATATTTGCTATGCTTCGTCCGGATCCGCGAGCCATCTCTTCGGCAGAATTCATCAAGAGCACAGGACGATTATAATTTTCTGCGATCCGAGAAGCAACGATCCCGATCACTCCGGAATGCCAATGATCAGAATTCAATACAATGACAAAGGAATCGCTTCGCGGCAGTTTTGAAATCATATCACAGGCTTCCCTGTAAATTTCCTCTTCAATGGCTCGTCGCTGAGAATTGAGCAATTCGATCGTTTGCACCCATTCCTGTATCAACGGCATATTTTGCTCAAACAGTAATCGAACGGCATCATTAGCATGTCCCAAACGCCCTACGGCGTTGATACGAGGCGCAATCTTAAAACTTACATCATCCGGCGTCAACTGTTTGCCATTATTCACCTGGTTGATCAAATACTGCAAGGCTTTATTATGTACGGCATTAAGTCCATTTTTAACAATAATTCTATTTTCAGACAACAATGGCACTACATCCGACACGGTCCCTACTGCCACCAGATCAAGCAATTCTTTCGGTTGGCTTCCGTTTAAAGCCGTCGCAAGTTTATAGGCAACGCCTACGCCAGCAAGGTCTTTGAAGGGATAATCGCCGATCTTTGGATTAACGATCGCATCCGCTTCCGGCATGGTTGCATGAGGTATATGGTGATCGGTAATGATAACATTCATCCCTATTGCTTTAGCATGGCTTACCGCTTCATCGTCGGTTATGCCGCAATCGACGGTAATGACAAGATGAACTTGCTCGCCTTTTAAAAAATCAATGCTTTCAACGGTCAATCCGTATCCTTCATCAAGTCTGTTTGGTATATACCATGATGCATTAGCGCCGAGTTTATGCAATATCGTGATCAGAACAACCGTCGCGGTCACACCATCTACGTCATAGTCGCCATACACGCAAATTTTATGCCCTGCTTTGATAGTAGCATTGATCAGATCGACTGCTTTTCTGCAATCATTCAGAAGGAAGGGATCAAACAACATATCGACATCAGGATTAAGATAGCGCTCGACATCATCAATATTGGTGAATCGGCCGGCTAAAATACGTGCTATAACAGGATGAACGCCAAAGCGTTGAAGAATTGAATGTGCAATGGTTGTATCAAACGGTTTTTCTTCCCACAAATATCGCATTATCTACCTTAGTAAAAAAAAGACGCCCCGAAGGGCGTCCAATGTTAATCTTTTAAACTGACACGCATACGTAATTCGATCATAATCGGCGTAGCAATAAAAACAGATGAATAAGTTCCGGTAATAATACCGACGATCAAAGCAAACGCGAAGTTATGAATTACTTCCCCGCCTACTAAATAGAGGATAACAACAACAAGCAGTACGGTCAGCGATGTAATAATCGTACGTGAAAGTGTAATATTTATAGCTCTATTTATAACACTGATGAAATGTTCATCCGAGCGAGGCCGTTCTGCATGCATCATCTCTCGTATACGGTCAAACACTACGATCGTGTCGTTGATCGAGTAACCGATCAAGGTCAGTATGGCTGCGAGCACGGTCGCATTGAATTCAAGCCCTAATACCACGAATGCGGTACAAGTGATCAATACATCATGAACCAATGCGATGATAGCGCCGATACCGAATTTTGATTCAAAACGCCACGCGACATACAAGAGAATACCCAACCATGAAAATATAACGGCCCATGCCGCTTGTGTCCTCAGATCAGATCCGATCGACGGTCCGACCGATTCTTCGCGGCGAAGGTCTAAACCGGTAGGATATTTTTGGTTCATATAGGCTTTGACTAGTTTTGCCTCTGCTTCCGAGCCGACACGGATAAGCAATTCATCGCTACTGTCGCCGAAATTCTGAAGCGTAACGGTCTTTAACCCTTGCGATTTCATTTCTGAGCGAAGTTCTTCAATAGTAATCGTTGTAGGGAATTTATACTGGAATATGGTTCCCCCGGTAAAATCAATGCTCAGATTGAATCCTTTGGTGAAGAAAAACACGATACCGATACATACGATTATCGCCGATATAGTCATAGCAGTGCGACGAACTTTTTTTGAAACGAAATCATAATTTGCATTTAAAAATAATTGCATACATCTCACCTCTGTCAGATGCTCAAAGAGCCGCTTTGTTTTTTATAGAGCATTGCGGTAAATATCGCACGGGAAACAAAAACAGCCGTGAACATACTTGCTGCAATACCGATCATCAGTGTAACGGCGAACCCGCGAACAGGGCCGGTACCCAGATAATACAGCACGATACATGTTATGATAGTGGTCAAGTTTGCATCGAGGATGGTTATGAATGCCCGGTCAAATCCGTTATCAACGGCTTTTCCGATGCTCTTACCACCACGCAATTCTTCCTTGATACGTTCATAGATCAGTACGTTTGCATCAACGGCCATACCCATCGTCAACACGATACCCGCCATACCCGGTAAAGTAAGTGTTCCATGGAACAATACCATGACCGCTACGATGATAATAACGTTGAACACAACAGCAATATCAGCCACTAAACCGCTGAGTTTGTAGTAAATGATCATGAACAGTATTACAGCCAGACAGCCGTAAAGGATTCCTTTCAAACCGTCTTGAACGGAATCGCTACCGAGCGATGCGCCGACAGTGCGGTTCTCAACTATTTTCAAAGGAACGGGCAATGCGCCTGTTTTCAGGATAAGCGAGAGGTCCTGCGCTTCTTCAGCAGAAAAATTTCCTTCGATCATACCGCGTCCGTCGGGTATCTCAGAGTTGATCCGCGGCGCAGACACGATCACATCATCCAACACAATCGCGAGCATTTTGCCGGTGTATTGACTTGTGATCTTTGCAAATTGCTTTGCCCCTTCACGTTTCAAGGAAAAATCAACAACGTAGCCTACTTTGTTTTGATTCATCTGCACATACACGGTATCCAATTCTCCGCCGGGCACAACAATGTCCTTACGAAGAACAAGTGGATTGACAAGAGCATTGGTCTTTTTGTCGCGCATGTAATGAATTGACATATTCGGCGGCAATACTTTACCCGGGATCTGCTGACCTTTGTCATCAATAAATTCGCTCGCAGGAATATCGGATACCAACTTGAATTCCATGTAAGCGGTTTTACCGACAAGATCAAGCACGCGCTGCGGGTCTTTAACGCCCGGCAATTCAATAACAATACGGGTTTTGCCTTGCTTCTGAATGGTCGGCTCGGTAACACCAAACTTGTCGACACGGTTACGGATGATCGACAAAGCTTGATCCATTTTTTCGGCAAGTATTCTGTCATCAAACGTACTGTTGGTCTCCTGAAGCTTCTGCTTCATGGCCTCAACATCCGCTTCGAGGACAACATGCATACCGCCCTGCAGGTCCAGCCCGAGATTAACCTTCCCCGGTAAATGTTTTGTGATACTCTCCGGAGCATTTTTCAATAAACCTGTGGTCGGCAATGAAATTATGACCGACATAACGAGAACAATGAAAATAACGACCCATTTCCAATTTTCAACACGTTTCATCAGATTCACTCCTTTACAATAATTTCAGCGAAAATCTTGAAAGAATCATAACTGTTTTTTGAATCTTTTCAAGAATAAAATCACCTTAAATTACAGAATATGAAAAATAAATACAAAAAGAACAGGTCATTCCCGTTATTAGTGTTGTACGCCTCAATTATAGAAAAACCAACTGAATCCGAATTTAACGGTCATGTCGCTTCCCGTCAAACCCGAATAGTCGTATTTATCGCTTTTGAAAATATTTTCCGCTAAGACAAAAAAACGAACGCGGATCAACGTTGCGTCAACATATGCGTCCCACGTTACCGTCTCAGGAAAACGAGAGGTCTTACAAGTGTAATTGTTTCGGATAAAAGCAGATACAATGAGGTCGTTTTCAAAAAAAGGCTGCGAAATTACGAGAGCATTCTGGACTTTATTGAAAAACTCCGGTGAAGTTATAATATCCCCGTTGGTTGATAAACTCAATTCGCCGTAAATCGGAAAATTATATGAATACGCCAACCCCAGCACATCGTGATTTTTTATTGAAAGCGGACCGTATTGTAACGTATCGATATGACGAACATATCCGGTCACACTATCGTTGAACGTATATCCTAATTCATAATATCGCATCGAATGGGTATCCAACCAATCAAATGCGCTTTTCCTTTCGGCAAAGAAACCTTTATATTCAACGAGAGCATTAATGTCAAAATCATTTCTGAAAATGAACGGCTCTACTGTTGTACTGAGATCATTATATTTTAATTTGATCGTGATACCTGTCTTTAAATTGTCATCGCCTTCCTGCCCGCTTACATCAAAGGCAATGTTTTTATAATAAGCCCTTCCGTGGTCAATCGCATGGTTTATTCCGTCTAGGCATTTAACGAATTCGCGATCTGCAGACACGCCCCACCCGGGGGCATCAAATCCGTAGCGCATATAAGCAAATACGGAATCCCGTATCACAACTCCGTTATCGACCGCTTTATTGACAAGAAAAAACGTGGCCGAATGTTTCCCTACACGCTGTTCAAAAAAATAACTTTTCGCATCATTGGAATAATTACCCTGCACGTCTCGCGTATAAAAATCTGCCATTAAAGTTGTCTTACTTTTTCTCAGGAAAAACATATAATTTTCGTATTGCCTGTCATTAAATGTCAATGAAATCCTGCTGTTATCGATTACTCGCGACATGGTCGGAAGATATAAATGAATTCCGTCCGAAGCAGAGATGGAACGTAACGTATCATGATTAAAAAAATGCCTTGGTAAGATCGGCGAAAAACTTAGTTGATATTCCCGTTCTTGAATTGAATAAAACGGCAATCCCCTATAAAAAATGTCGGCTTCTTCTATTGATTGCTCATATGCAACTACCGAAAAGTCGTTCAATCGCAGCATTGAGCTGATCGCAAGAATACACACAAGAATAATTACCCGTATGATAATCGCTACCTCCGGTGGCTATAATAGTATACTTTTCTGCAAGTTTCAAATAATATCGCGTGATGGTGGCATCATGAAACGGATAATACGCTTCAATAGCATCCAATCCCCTGTCAACAAGTTTTCGGATCAACTCATCTTTGCGTATCCGCTGAGGATGAGCTAATGAAACAAAACAACCGGCATTTTTCAATAGTTCCAATGCTTTAAACAGGTCAAGTGTATAAACCGGCTCATATAAGGGTTTCCCTTCGCTGAGAAACCGCGCGAAAGCCTCGGCTACTGATCGCACGCATCCGGTTTTTATCAATAATTCACTCATCAGAACCCTGCCAATTACCGCCTCATTAACCAGGTAATCGGAATAATCAACATCCTGTATCAATTTTAAGCGGATGGCCTTTGCGATCATACGCTGAAAACGCGCAATGCGCTCCTGGCGTAATGCTGCCATTGTTGCAATAAGTGCCGGTTCATCGGCGCGATACCCATACCCCAGCAGATGGATCTCAGCATCTCCGTAATAAGCTGATAATTCTATGCCGTTGATGAATCGAACAGATTCATTACATATTCCTGCGCTTCTCATGTCATCATGGTCTGTGATCGAAGCAAATCTAACATCAGCCTGTTTACATAATGAAATTATTTCTTCTGAAGTTTTTTTCCCGTCTGAGAAACTGGAATGTATGTGAAGGTCAATATACGGCATTATTTTGCAGAGACGACCAAACCAAGGTCAACAAGGGTATTCTGCAAAACCGAAGCATCAACGATCTCTTTGCGTTCAAAAAAACCTTCAAGCAATGCATTGTCGGCAATAGTATTAACAATTCGAGGAACACCGCTTGAATAGCGGTAGATCAATCCGAGAGCATCCTGATCAAATATAGGCCGTTGAGCACCTGCTACAGACAAACGGTACCGAATGTATGCAATGGTATTACGTTCATCCATCGGTTTTAGTTCCACGGCAACGGCTATTCGCTGTGCCAACGGAATATCAAGAAGCAAGTTTTCTTTTAATTCAGGCAACCCGAACAAAACGAAATTCAATAATTTCCCGTTCATATTTTCAAAATTAAGTAACCCGCGCATCTCTTCAAAAAATTCTTTGTTTTTTACCATATTGGCTTCATCAATGATGACCACAGGGATACGGCCTTCTTCCTGTATCTCACACAAACGTTCATATAATTTGCTGATCAAAACCGGTTTGGGGGCATTTGTATCTTCAACGCCGAATTGAATGGCAAGTTTGCGTAAAAACCATTCTGCAGTTGCTTCGCTGTGCACCATGACCAATAATGATGATTCATAGAAATCGTTATTGAGCGCTTCCAATACTTTTCGGCTCAGCATCGTTTTACCGGTTCCTATACCGCCGGTTATGACACATAACCCCATTCTTCTTTTAAGCGCATGAAATATTTTCAGCATGGCTTTTTCCGCTTGTTGGGATTTAAAGAAATACCGCTCGTCTGGTATGTTGAAAAACGGCGCTTCTTTCAAACGGAAAAAAGATTCATAACTCATAAAAACTCCTTATAGAAAAGATATTTTATCTTTTTTACTTTTTTTAGATTCTTTTTTTCGAGGGCGTTCTTCATTTTGAACGATGTTCTCTGGTGACCCGTTTATTGATTCGGAGACCGGCGTCATTGAATCATAATTTTCAGACTGCATATCATTCTGGCTCAGTCCTGATTGCGTTTCAGGAAATGCGCTTTGGCGGGATTGTATCTCGCCGGCTTCCCCATTTACTATATCTCGCTTAGATTCTAACATATACACCTTGCTGTCGATGTCATGGATTAGCGTCTTCATCGCCGTCATTTCATTACGAAGTTTATCGGTAGTCCCTACTGCAGCTTCCAATTCTGCAAGCCTGTCATCAAGATCACCCAATCGCGCATTGAACATTTCAACCGTTTGTAATCGAGTCTCAAGTTCCGGTAATATCTCCAATTTTTTCAACATGGAAGATATTCGTTCTTCCAACGCTTGATTTTTCTCCATAGTAATTTTCAATCCCGAGATTTCATCTGAAAACGTATCAAAATCTTCGCGGTATTTCATGAATTGATTAAGTATTTCCTTTTCACGAACGCTCAGTTCACGATATCCTTCCATTTCGGTCTTGATCCGATTAATATCTTCGATAATCTGCGTATTTTCTGATTGAGCCAAAGTACTCTGGATAGCTTTGGTCACATCCTGCTCGATACGCGAACGAAAAATATCCATGGTTTCATGAAATCCGGTAATGGCTTCCTTGACCTGAGAAAACTCTTGTATGGTATCACGAAATTCGGCTTGTTCATGCTCGATCTGTTGAAGCTGCTCGGATATTTCATGTACGGCATCAGCTTGCCCCGTCATATTATCTTTGACAAACACCAGGTCCAGTCGTAATTTATTGACCTCGGCATCGAGTCGTTCAGCTGCTTTTGCCGGATAAGACCCCGAAGTAGCAGTTTGCTGCACAGATGTGACAGAATTTGCTATTTCTGCTACGTAAACGGGTTGCGTTTCGGCAACAGCATGTTCTGCGATAACCGGATCCGCATCGATTGATTCGGTACTAGTTGTATTGTTGTCTGTATTTTCAAATATTGAGCTTCCCGTTTCTATTCCTGAGGCCTCGACAGTGATATCATTGCCTTGAGAAAGATTATTTTCCGCATCAGAACCTGAAGTGATTTGATTGTTTGAATAATCATCAAACGGCGACTGCATTGAATCGTTGACCAAGTCAGGAGCTATATCTGAGCCAATGGTCATCGTTCCGTCTGCATCAATGGTTATCTCAGATTCAGCATCTTCATTGATATCAAAAACAGCATCATCCGTCGAAGGCAAATTCACTTTGAACTGCTTATGCATTGACGTATATTCATCATTTTTTTCAAATAACTCGATCTGCCTTATCTGGCCCAAATTTTTATTTGCTTCAATCAGATCGCCTTTTTGAAAATAAGCCCTGCTTAAATTAAAATATGTCGCATCCAATTCGTCCTGAGATAAATTCTCCATATCAAGAGCTATAAAATACTCTTCAATAGCCGCATCATATTCCTGCTTCGCCATATGACATCGAGCAAGACCATCATGACTCTTATATTTAAACTGCGCTATTGTTGTAAGTTTTCTGAATTCATCCATTGCCTCGTCAAACATTTCCATGCTCAAAAATGATGTTCCCATATCATAATGGGCCTGCGGGTCGCCTTCAAGTTGCTCTTCAAGACCTCGCTTAAATTCCGTTACGATAGCATCCAAATTCGGCACAAAAGTACTTTGTTTATCGGAAATCTCTTCGAGAAGACTTTTTTTCTGTTCTGAAGTTGATGAGTACTCGGTAAACATTGTGTCAATCTCGCCATCGAGATCTTCATTACCCTGAACAACCGTCGATTCAACGGGAATATCAATCGAAGCCTCGGTAATTGGTTCAGACACTGCTCTCTTATTAGAAGATTCTGCTGCAGCTGTTTGTTCAGATGGTTCATCGATCTCAATCTCGATTTCAATATCATCATCATCATCATCATGTGTTTCTTGAACCGATACGGGTTGAACAATAACTTCTTTTTCCGGTTCTGTCTGTACGGAAGCTACCGATGAAAGGTCTTCCGCAGAAAACTCAGGTACTTCTTCAGTTTGATTTTTGCTGGGCATTGCAGTGATATCGTGTGCCAGGCGAGCTTTCAGGCCGTCATCTTCAGCAACAACCTGCGTCAGGTCAAACGTTCCTAACTCTTTGCCGCCCTGTTCCTCATCATAGGTCGCGGAGGAAATTCCCAAACTTCCCTTATCGATCAGATGGTCAAGATCATCCGAATTTTTTTCAACAGTATGAATAATATCGACAGATCCTTCAATGATCCCTTCTGCGATATCGGAAGCTTCCTGTATGGCTGTCCCGCCTGACAGCGGTTGAACTTGAGATGTCATCACATTGTCTGCGGATTGAGTTTTTTTTATTCCGAGAAATGCATTGGCTTCTTCATTAGACGAATCGAGTTGCAAGACTTTCTTATAAAGCACCTCGGCCCTTCCCGGGTCGCGTGATGCGAAATACTTGCCGACGCTTAAATATCCGTCAATTAATTTTCCGGTATCTCCGGATTTATCGTAGATATCTATCAGTTTAAAACGAGCCGGCAACAGATCAGGTCGTTTTTCTATCAATTTTAGGCATAATGCTTCAGCTTTGTCAAAATCATTGACCTCAAAGAGGCGATTGATCATATCCATAGCGGTGCTTATAGCAAGCTCATCGTCCTGTTGTTCGGACAGAAGATGATCGATATAACTTAAAAATATATTGAAATAGGTCGGCGTCATCAGGAGTTGGTTCTTAGAAGAGATCGCCGTGATCGTATTAAAAATCTCCTGGATCTTGACCTGGTTTTTTACAGCTTTATAATAATTGAAAACCGCCTGATAGGTCGAAAGCATTTTGTCGGTATTGCCGGTAAAAAAATACAGATCGGCAAGCTTTACCTTTCGCTCCATGTTATCAGGACTTATCGAAGTGATCTTCTCATATGCGGGAATTGCTTTTTGAACATCGCCCGCCTTAATATAAAACTCGCCGTATTCGATCAAATAATATTCAGCATCGTTAAATGCCTTCATTTGAATGCTCATTTCGGCAATTTTAAATTTAGTGTCAAGTTTTTCAGGCTTTAATCGTAATAATTTCTTTAATATAGCTATCGCGTTCGGCCAAACACCGTCTTTAGCATATTGATCGGCAGACTCGTCATAACAACGAAGAGCATTATCTATGTCATTCATCTTCGCATAGGTATCGCCCATGCTGTTGAGGATCTTCGGGTCGCTTCGATATGTGGCCAGTAACTGTTTATACTCTTTGATGGCCTTATCAAATTGGTTCTTATTATTGTACTTGGCTATTTGTAATAGTTTTTCGTTTATATCTTCAGTACCGGCCATTTTTGATGCCTTTCATCACATATCACGCCACACATCGGATACCGATGCGGAATCGATACCCTGAATCTTCAGTTTGAAATCATCCGGGTTACTGCAGCGTTTTAATGCTTCTTCAAGTGATATCAGGCCACCTTTATACAGCTTCATGATCGATTGATCGAATGATTGCATTCCGTATTGCGACCCTTTTTCAATCGTTTCGGGAATTAGGAATGTTTGATTCTGGTCAACGATCAATTCACTGATATAAGGAGTATTGATCAATATTTCAACTGCCGGCACACGGCCGACGCCCGTAGCTTTAGGTATAAGTCTTAATGAAATAATTGCCTTCAAAGTAGTCGACAATTGTATTCTGATCTGCTCATGCTGATGCGGAGGAAAGAAGGAAATGATACGACTTATCGTCTGCATTGCATTGGTCGTATGTAATGTGCTCATTACTGCATGACCGGTATCGGCAGCAGTGACGGCTGTTTGTATTGTTTCCAAATCACGCATTTCTCCGACCATGATAACATCAGGGTCCTGACGAAGAATACGGCGTAAGGCTTGTGAAAAATTATCGGTATCCGCTCCTATCTCACGTTGATTGATGATACTTTTTTTATCACTGAACAGATATTCTATCGGGTCTTCGACCGTAATGATATGTTTTCGTTCGTTTGAATTGATATAATCGATCATCGCGGCAAGCGTAGTGGATTTACCGCTTCCGGTTGTGCCGGTTACTAGTATCAATCCGCGCTGAGTGAGCGCAATTTCCTTTAATTTTTCTGGTAAAACGAGATCCTCAAAGCTTAATATCTGCGCCGATATACGTCGCAAAGCAATAGCAACCGCACCGCGCGCAATAAAACAGTTGATTCTAAAACGACCGAGTCCTCGGATACCGACCGAGAGGTCGAGTTCATGATCCGCTTCGAATTTTTTATATTGGTCATCGCTCATAAACTGCTTAGCTATCGACAATGTATGCTCAGGCAATAGCTTTGTATCTCCGAGAGGCTGTAGCCCTCCGTCGACACGCACCATGGGCGGGCTACCGACCTTGAAATGCACATCAGAAGCCTCGGCATCAACCATTTTCTGAAGGATCTCAAAAAGTTGCATCTATTTTACCCTTTCCATATAATCACCGGTACGGGTATCGATGCGAACCACCTCATGTTGATTTATAAACAACGGTACGGTGATGGTATGCCCTGTCTCAAGCTTTGCGACCTTTGTAGCGCCCGACACGGTGTCTCCGCGAACCGCAGGCTCTGTCTCAACGATCTCAAGTTCAACAAAATTTGGCAATTTGATGCCGACAGGACGTTCTTCGTGCATCAACAATTCAACCATCATATCCGGCTTCAAAAAATGTTTTTCTTCTTCAAGGGTATCCTCTGCAATAGCCAATTGTTCATATGAGTCCATGATCATAAAATGTGCATTGTGTTCATCACTGTAAAGATATTGGCACTGTCTTGTTTCAAGACGCACTTCATTGAGTTTATCGGATGTTTTAAATGTTTCCATTACGACTTTACCGCTCTCAACGTCTTTAAGACGTGTCCTGCAGAATGCTGTCCCCTTACCCGGCTTGACATGCTCTGCCTTGATCACCCAATACAATCGGCCGTTCATTTCAACAGCCATTCCGTTCCTGATATCATTGATTCCGATAACACCCATGAAAAACCCCCCTTTAAGATATTTCTTTTTTCAGCGTATTTGTCAAAAGATACAAATAATAACGTGCTTTTTTTATATCGGTCACATGTGAACATACCATGCTGACGAAGTAATCGTCATTAATCATACGGATCAATACTACATACATCGGAGTAATGGAAATATCCTCAGTAAATCCCGTAATACCCATTTGCTTCAGCGATTCGCGTTTGTGAGAAACGAATGTTGCCACATGGGCATCGCCAACCTGAAGATTTGGCGGCAATAAAGGATACGTGGCATGAGCAACGGCCAAACCGTCAATTCCGCAAAAACTGACGATGAACGTTCCTTCCACTTGTTTCAAAGTCTGTTGAAGCAAACCGGTATAATCCATTCTATCACTATCTCCTTATAAACCTTTCAGCCAGTTATTGATATCATCAATATCATTCTTTTTTTCCTGTTTTGACAAAATATCGTCAATATTAACGGTTTCATTTTTTTGTTCGGTGCCGGGAAGCAGCAATGTATCTGCCGACAATTCTTTTGATTGGTCGGGAGGAGCGCTTGTTGAAGAGGTCAACGATAAATCCTCCAATGCCATTTCGTTCTTTCCTGCAAATGAATGAGAATCCATTGACATATCCATATCAAGCGTCTCGGAAATCTCTTCGGAATTTACCTTAGAAGAAGATATCGCTGTCTCCTCAATTTGGAGTTGATCGACATCTAATTCTTTTTTCCCTTCAAACGAAGCGATATTTCCCTGTAATTGTGTTGATTCCTTAATTGCGGCAGTCATATCAATTTCATTCCTTGATGCAAACCGTTGAAGCTCATCTGGTGAAATCGTTTCCTGCTGGGCATTAACAATGTTCATATCCCCAGAACCGGCAAAATCCATAGCCCCTGCTTGTTCTTTATAAGCGGCCTCATCTCCCGATAATTCTTCTAATATATCTTCCGCCGAACTACTTACAGGCTCTTGCCGCGGGATTTCTGACAACATGCTTTGTTGGTCATCCTGAGCAGGTTCGCCGAAATTCTGTTCTGTCACTGCCATTAATGACTGCAAATCATTAAGACTCTGAGCAGCATCTTCGATAGAATAAAATGCATCCTGTCTATATTCCGGAACAAAATTTTCATCTGTGGTAAGATTGGCAGAAACAGAACTTGAATCGGAAACTTCCTCAATGGTATCTTCCGACGGCATAGAAGAAGGTGTGCTTTGTAAAGATTCGGTCAAAGCGGTCATATCGGAAAGAGCCGCTGAAGTGTCCATAGGAAGCACTTCTTCCGTAATTTCTCCGGGTGATGAAGATAAATCTCCCATTGGTAATAACTCATCCTGAGATTGATCAGCAGTAGAATCGGCAGCACTATCATTCACCTGTTTGAGTTCATCGAAAGACGTAATCATTGTTCCCTCAGCAGGAGTTGTATCGGGTACAGTATTGTCTAGCCCGGTCGGCTGTGAAATGGCTGATTCAAAATCCTGCATTGCAGACTGCAACGGCATATCTTGAAGCATATCTGTCGGCTCCATATACGACGTCGATGAAGAAATCGCATCGTTTTGCGCAACCTCGGGATTAGTCTCAGACAACATATCCATAGCCGCAGTATCATTGGTCACAATACCTTCTGCTGATTCAATGGTCTTTTCAACTTCGGCATCATCTCCCTGACGCCATTTGATATTCTCTGCGCCAGTTACCTCAAATCCCTTCACATCATCAGGGCGAAGCACATCTTCACTTATTATATGGATCGCATTATTTGCATCATGGGTCATTTCAGGCTTTGTCTCGGCTATACCCAAAATATCATCAACCGAAGCCGTACTGGGTTGGTCCAAAATATCATCAAGCATATTCGTTGATATTTGTTGCCGCGGATATTGTTCATCATCAGGTGCGTCACTAGCAGGAAGATCAGTTAAATCTGGCGGCGTAACGGCATTATTTACGGTATTCTCCTGCCCCGACTGCTCAGTCTCATATTTGGACACGTCACCAACAGTTGATGCGGCTTCGTTCAAGTGCTGCTCATTAAATGGCGGCACTTCTGTTTGTTTGACCGGAGCGCCACCGTTCAACGTATCGCTCAAATATTTGGCATCTTCTTGTAATCCGGCTAACATATACATATCAATGAGGACCGAAGTGATCTTTGTGATATTTTTCACCGGCGAAGCGATAGCGGGCACCTCAACACTTTCAGGTTGAGAAGTATTGATTTGAGGCATCTGCCCGTTCGATGATGAAGAGCCTATAAGCTGATCTATATCCGCCTGACTGAACGGCTGAGATGATACCGACGCATCTGAAACAGTCTGCGGTACGGATTGTTCTTGTATCGGCGCTTGCTCCGATGCAGGTTGTCCTTCGGTGTTGCTTGTATCCGGTTCTTGACTTGCACCTTCTAATGCGGTATTTGCTACCGGCGCTTGATTTTGTGGAGTTGCATTTTGTTGCGATTGTTTTAATTTCTCAAGACGTTCTTCTCGCAGTTTATCCTGCGTTGTTTTCATCTGTTCCAGTTTATCGATGATCTCTTTTGTTTCAATATTCATCGGATCAATAAACAACAATCGTTTATACATTTCCAAAGATTTATCAAACACCTGAGTGACATAATAAATTTCAGCAAGACCCTTTAATGCAACAACGTTTTCCGGATTCAATTTGATGGTATTTTCAAATTCTATACGCGCATTTTCTTTATTACCTAGTTTTATAAAACATTTACCTAGCACGGCGCGTCCCGCAGCAAAGTTAGGGTTCTTTTCAAGCCCTTCTTTGCAGATCTCAGCTGCGTCGTCGGCAAATCCGCGGGCTAAAAGGATATTCGCCAGCGACACAAATGCACGCTGGTCTTGGGTCATTTGTTTAAGATATTTTTTGATTTCAGGATCTTGGTAAATATCTTTCTTATAATCCATTCAAATTCCCCTTTTCTTCGTTGTACTATACGACCGATAACAATTTTTGTCAACAATTATTTCAATACAGGGGGCATTTTACTGCTATTATCGTCATTCTTTCATACTGTTTCATACATTTTCGCCGTTTTCTTGATCATCTCGCCGTAAGAGAATTCAACGGCCACATCGTTGAACCCTGACTCACCCAATTGCACTTTAAGCCGTTCATCCTCGATTAAATCGGTGATTCTTCGCGCTGCTGCAGGTATATCACCGGGAGTGTAAAGGTATCCGTTCTTTCCGTCTTTGACGATCTCTTTATTGCCGTTGACAGCAGTGACAACGACCGGTTTACGCATAGCAAAAGCCTCCACGATCGTTATCGGCAGCCCTTCCCACAATGACGTGAGTGTTATGACATCACTCGCGGCAAGATACGGGCGCACATCGGCTTGCCAACCGAGCAATCGGATATTTTCCGCCACACCGAATCGGGAAATCGCATCTTCGACGGGTTTTCTAAGTACACCGTCGCCGATGAGGATGAAATAGATATCTTTTTTTCTTCCTGAAATCAATACCTGTGCCAATTTTATAAAATCCACAGGGTTCTTTTGCTTTTTAAAACAAGCGATCTGCGTAACCACCTTTGCAGCAACAGGAATAGACAATGACCGCTTCACCTCAGCGATATCACATGAAAATTCGGTGAAATGATCAATGTCGGCTGCAGCTCGGATCAACGCATACTGGTCTTTTTTCCCGATATTACATTTTAACCCGATCGCGATGTCCTCCGCGGTGACCGCAACAAGTTTTGTCGCAAAACGCGCTGCCCAACGTTCGGTAGCTTTATAGATCTCGTTAACAAGAGTATTGCGATAATCATTGAACGCAAACCCGTGTATCGTATGAAATACCTTCTGAACTTTTTCTTTATATGCTGCGTATCTTCCGAGTATTCCGGCCTTAGAAGAATGGGTATGCACAATATCAACAGAATGCTCTTGTATGTAGGAACGAATGAACTTCAACGCGCGCACATCGTCAAACGGTGAGATCTCACGCCCCATGTACGGATTGATGACAAAGCGATCTCCAAGCATCTTTTTAGCCTCATCATTGAGCAATCCGCCGGCGCCGGCCATTACGTGAACGTCATGTTCCTTTGAAAAGGCCTCGGCCAGTTTCAGGCAGATCTTCTGTGCTCCGCCGAGTTCGAGCTTCGTGATTATATACAATATTTTCATACTTCCGCCTTATGTGTCGAATAACGTCTGTGGCCGCTCATTGGTATCACTCGTGTTCTGACCTGTTTCCTGTAAAAACCGTTTTTCATCCCATATTTGGATCCCGAGTTCTTCAGCTTTTTGCAATTTTGAACCGGCCTCTTCTCCGGCGATCAGGGCAAATGTTTTAGCACTGACCGACGATAACGCCGTACCGCCAAAGGATTCGATGATTTTTTCCGCTTCTTTTCTGCCCATGCTTGATAATGTGCCGGTAATGACAAATATTTTTCCGTTCCACGGCAACCCATCAGACCGCTTAGCCATGATCGTAACATAGCGCAACAGATCTTTGATGAGCTCACGATTGGCAGTATGGCTGAAAAAATCAGCGATGCTTTGGGCCGTGATAGCACCGACCCCATCGAGTTGCGACAGATCATCAGCGGTCTTCTGCATGACCGCTTCTATCGTAACGCACTCTTTTTCCAACGTCATTGCGGCTTTTTTTCCTACATAGGGAATTCCCAATGCATAGATAAATCGACCAAGCCCGATCGTTCGTACAGCTTGAATGGCATTCAGAAGATTTTTCGCTGACTTATCTCCCATGCGGTCGATCGAGATAACCGAATCATACGTAAGTCTGAAAATATCGGCAAATGTTTTCAATAATCCTTTGTCTACGAATATTTCTATCCATTTCTCGCCGAGTTGTTCAATATCAAAGCCGTCGGCAGACACAAAATTCAAAATTCTGGCCTTCACTTGTGCGGGGCAAGATGGATTGGTACAACGGTATGCAACTTCCCCCTCAACCAATGAAACATCACCATTAC
>CAZIJP010000001.1:0-59743 GCA_964539615.1 uncultured bacterium | reverse complement strand
TATTTTTCCGATGGTCGTAAAAGGGCTTGTGGTATCGGCATATTATACATCGCCTTTAAATTCATATTTCCAGGGTTCATTTACTCAGGATAGCGGATACGAAACACCGGATACTGTTACGGTTGAGTATTATAAAAACTTCAATGTTGTCGGCTTCAGCACTGCCTATGAGTTACCCTTTAAGGTATCGCTTTCTGTTGGATTAGAATGTGCTTTTGGAAATGATAAAACAAAATATTCAGTTACCAACTCTGAATTTACCATTAATACGATGGAAGCTCAATGGGAGTATGGGTATACCGGTTATACTCCGAAATTCGGATTCTATTATTCTAATCATGGCGTTTCTTTAGGTGCTACATACCGTTCATCAATGGATATTTCCACTATACCTACCTATAATGATATTGAAAAAGCGGAAACTACATGGCTTTACCCATCTGAAATCGGTATCGGGCTGGGGTATTCAAATGAAAAATTTACGGTATCCGGTGAATATATTACGGAAAAATGGAGTGAAACCACCATTAACGGATACGGCGCAACCGAAGATCTTACCCGGATCGGTTTCGGCGGAGAGTATAGATTTTCCTTCAATTGGAAATTTTTACGTGATAAAGAGAAAAAGATTGAAATACCATTGCGTGCCGGATACTATATTCAAAAAGGTCTTTATCGTGAAGGAAAGGAATCCGCATTTTCGTTTGGAACAGCCTTTAAACCATTTAAAACAAATAACGCTTCCATAGACCTGCTGCTTTCTTTTGGATCACGTGAAATGCTTCTTGTAGACCGTTCAACAACAAATCTTGAGTCAATGTATAAGGAAGATTTTATTACATTCGGCGTAAGTTTTACTGCTAAAGATCTTTGGTTCAGAGATACGAAGAAAAAATAATATAGAACTATTCATTACAATACAGGCCCTCTGAAAGATCAGGGGGCTTTTTTATTTACGTTTTCGTAGGGAAATTATTTTTCCAATCAACAAACATACAAGAATAAAGATTACCCCCGCTAAAAACCACAACCGATTTTGATGTTTTATGGTGTCAATATTCGGGAGCATTATAAGATATGAAGAAGTAATTATGAAACTCATTGAAGTAATATAGCAGATAGTATGAAAGATGTGAATATAAAACAAAAAGGGCGGTTTGCACCGCCCTAAGAAACATGAATAGATTAATCTACTTATGCGTTTTCGCGAGCTTTAGCGCGGTCAACTTTAAGCGGACGATCGCCGAATGCTTTACCATTCAGGGTTTCGATTGCTTTGTCAACGCCTTCTTCAGAATCAAAAGATACGAAACCGAAACCTTTAGAACGGTTGGTTTCTTTGTCTCTGATGATGCGTGCGTCAACTACATTGCCAGCGGTGCCGAAGAATTGTTTCATTTCTTCTTCTGTTGTGCGATACGGGAGATTACCTACGTAAACTTTGAATTCCATTAAAATCCTCCTGGAAAAAAGGTCAAAGCCAAATAACAACTAGCCACAAACGAATCATAACAGGTAAAACCCTCTTGTCAAGATAAATATCATAAAAATATAAAAAAAATGAAAATAAATGAAAAATTCCTATGAAGAATTGGTTGCTGGTCGATAAGAATTATAACAAAAAATTCATAACTCTTACAATAACAACAAAATACAGAATTACGACATTGCTGATATTGAAAATAAGATTATTCATGCTAAATTTAATTATTGTATAAAACAGTTATAATATGATTGTGGTACGGTAAAATTGTCATTGACATCGGTCAGATGGTTAGGTTATGGATGTAATTTTACAGACTACTAATATATCATCCGTGCGGTGATGAGTTAATGTTTGGGATCATCACTCTTCGAATCGGATAGTATTGATGATGATGGTGGCGGGCCGTTACGGTTTTGTGTTTTGAGAAACTCTGCGCAATGTGCCGGTTTCATATACGCACAGCAGAGAATTTCTCTGGCGCGAGTCACTGCTACATAACAGAGCCTTTTATTGGCATCATTGAGAGGTATTGTGTCAGCGCCTAAAAAAATGACGACTTTGAATTCCAAACCTTTCGATGAATGGACGGTGGTGAGCTTTACCGTGTTATCTCGTAATGTGAAGTTTTTTTTCATTTTCGGCAACGTTAACGTGGTCACTCTAACGCCATGAGAACGCAATACCTCACCGATGGTGCTTGCAATGTTTACAGACCCGTATAATGCATGTTTGGGATAGATTACGGCACAATCGCCGGGGGTATAACCTTCTTTAAGTTTTCCTGCAATGTAATTTGAAATTGATATAAATAGTTGTTGGGGATCATTATTTTCTAAAACATCAATCTCTGAACCGTAATTGAAGTACATATCATCATCCGTAACAAAAAGTGAGCGATTGTATCGCGCAGCAATTGTTTGTATCGCTGCAGTAGTACGATATGAATGTTCCACTGAATAATAACGGATTGGCTTATCGGTAAAAAAACGCGAAAAATCAATATCATAGATCGCTTGATGTTTATCTATCGCACACATGAAATCAGCTGAAGACGGGTTCAGGAAACGGGTAACGATATCATACTCCAATAAACCGAGGTCTTGTCCTTCATCAATAAATACGGCATCATATGGTACGATTTGTGTCGGATCTTCTGTAATCCGTTGTAATATCGAGCGATAGTATGCGGAAAAATCATTCATAGTATCCGGTTTCGGTTCAATGGCGGCGCACAACTCGTAAAAGTAACGAACGTCGATCGTCTTTTCCGTCAGATCAATGCCTTCGAGGTGGAGAATGTTTTCTATAAATCGCGCAAGCGCAGCATTGAAGGTCAAAAAGAGTACACGTTCGATATGGGGAAAATTCATGAGTAAAAACTTTAAGCGATGAATGAGGACGACCGTTTTTCCGGTCCCCGCGCTGCCATAGATGATCTTTATACCGCGTTCACCGTCACGCGCGATATACAGCTGCTTATAATCGAGGAAACGGAACGTATCAGTTTCCGTTCGATAGTCTTTGAGAAAAAGACCGGTTTTGTCAAACAAGAAACTTTCTGCTTTGTTGAAAATATCCCTTGTCGGCACAAATGACAATTGCAGGTCATCCGATACCGAGCGAAGAAAGAAATTTTTATAACTTTTCGTGGTTATGCGGTTATCCAATAAAATAAAAATACCGCGATCTTCCACCGACCTTATTAATCGACCAAATCCTTGACGGAATTTCATAACGGCGTGATTGAGATAATATAAATAAAAAAGCGCATCATCCATGATCTGTTGTTTGGCTTTAAAAAATCCGTCATTCGGTGAAGAGAACGGTGATTTGATCATGATGACCGAATGGAGAAGGTCGCCGGATATGTCCACGCCTTCCCACATGCCGTATGTGCCGAAGATCACCGGGAACGGCACCGATGATACCGCTTGTTCGTCATATTCATTCATAAAAAGCTGAATTCCTTGTTCCGTAAAATAATCGCTCATCAGATCTGCGATATGACGCATATCTTCATACGCGGTGAACAGTATTAATGCTTTTGTTTCCGTCCGTATAAGATATTCCTTTAAAAAAGCCGTTACGGCATCCATAAAAATATGTTTTTCCTGAAAGTTGTAACGAGGAAAATCGACCGGCACGAAAAAGCGAACATTTGAAGCATAATCAAACGGAGACGGTAGTGATAAGGTTAAAACGCGTTCGTCTTTTGCAACACCGAACGTGCGTTTTACTATCCCGAGCATTGCGCCTTCATTCACGAACAATGTTCCGGAAAGCATACATACAGATGAGAATTTATCCCAGAATTTTTGCCGCATCCATCCGTCTATCCGATATGGGTACAGTTTGTAAATTCTGCCGTCATGGCGTTCGATCGGTTCAGTGTAGTAATGTTCTTTAAAGAGAAAATATCGACGGACGATCTGAACGGCCGCATCAAATTGTTCGCGTACATCAGGTTCGCTTATGAGCGTTCTAATAGTTTTTGAGTCCTGTAAAAATAATTCGACTGCCTCATGGTCCAATGATTCGAGATCTTCAAACATACTGCGCCATTTTCGTGAAAATTCACGCACCAACGGCGCTACGGCAAAATCACAAAATCGGAATGTGTCCCGAGTCAATTCACCGCCGAGTTCATTGACGGCGAGTTCTTCGATATGATGCGCTTCATCAACCACCAGATGCGTAACGTGTTTCAGACGCCCGAATGCTAATTCACGGATAAGTAGGGCATGGTTTATGACACAGATCTGTGCCTGGGCTGCTCGTTCACGGGCTTTTTTATAAAAACAGATCTCTTGATATGCACAGACAGGTGAACAGGAAAATGCCCGCAGTTCATCTTTCATATCCTGGCCGCATTGCAATGCATCGATCTCGCGAATGCCTGCCGTCACTGCTGAAAATATGTAATCTTTCGTCGGGGCGTTCCCGCGTTTGTTGAACATAGCCTGCAATCGGTCGATACACAGGTAATTACTGCGGCCTTTTAAATATGCAACGCTTAACGAAGTCCCGAGCAAACGTTCGGTCAACGGGATGTCTTTATCGCGGAGCTGGTCCTGAAGTCGTCTACTGAACGTTGAAATGACGACTCGGGTATTGGCATCACTTCCGGTAAGCAATGCGGCATTCACGCAATAAGCGAGGCTTTTTCCGATACCGGTCGGCGCGTTACATAGTAAATGTTTGTTCTCTCGGAAACAGGATTCGATCGTTAATGCCAAGGTCTCTTGCTGCGCTCGGTATGTGAACCCTGTTTCACTATACAATCGAGCATTCTCGGATAAAATATCAGCGCATCGTTCCGTAAGAGTGTGCCGTGAAAGCGGAGGCAACGGCGGAATGGATCGAATCCATGTCTGATCATAACCGGAGTTTTCTTTTTGCCATATGCCGTATGTCTGCATAACCGTTTCATAACAAGCGATCATTTCGTGAATGTTCTTGTGTTCTGAAATTTTAGAAAACGGATCAATGACCAGTTCGAAACAGCGGAATTCTCTGCACGGCAGTACGGATGTTAATTTTACAGGTAGATGGTAGGTTATAAAATCATAGGTACGGTGCGGGAATCTATTTTTTATCAAAGTTATTGTCTCATTAAGTGTCGAGGCATTTGCCAGTGAGGATTGAGAAACGTGAAAATAGCGTTCTATAACGGGAGAGATCGGGATACCGGGGCTTATAGTAAATGATTCTTCATGATCATCGCAACAAGTATCGATACGGTATACTGATTCCGGGGTATTAAAAAAAGATGCGATCCGGATGAATAGCGGTTGCATGGATCAGGTTTTACGAACAGCCGTACGGAGTATGAACCATGAGGCTAATACGGCAAATACTATCCAAATGATCCCCCACATCATCGGAGTGCCGAAGTATTCACGCGCCATGACCGATGCATCTGAATCGGATACGGTGCGTGTGATGAGATCATCTTTTATATCAAATACTGCATACAGCATACTGGTAAGACCGATATATTTGAGCAGGATATCGTTGACGGATTCAGATAAAAATTTACCAATGACCAGCAGTGATGCGCCGAACAGTAATCCGAAAAGAAAACCGAAGCCGCTTCGAATATAAAAGATTGTCACAAACAGCACGACAAGGCCGATGAATATCGACAGTACTTTATCCCATTTCGTACGTGCTGCGGTCAATAGGATGATGCCACCCCACAACATACTGCCAAGGTATCCGGCCGAAAGAACGGCGAATCCCCATCCGCCTCGAGTGGCACATACGCCGCCTTGATCAGCGTTAAGTTCGATAGACACAATGCTGCCGCCTGTGAGGACAGCCGCAAGTCCGTGACTTAGTTCATGAAGGAGAACGACAAATATTTTAAAGGGGAATAGAAAGACCGTATTCCAGAGGAAAAATGTTGCAACGATCATGATCGTTAGGATAGCGACTGTCTTATTATCAATTTTTCCAGAGATCATATTGCCTCCTGTCAGACCCCTGCTGTTTCAACATCGCCCAGGCGGTCTTGGTCTTTGTATTGTAACTGATACAGATCGTAATACAATCCCTTTTTTTCAAAAAGGGCGGCATGACTGCCGGATTCGCGTAATTCGCCTTTATGGATGACAAGAATGGTGTCGGCGTTTTTAATGGTTGATAAACGATGTGCGATGACAATAGACGTGCGTCCTTGTACCAGTGCTTGCGTTGCTTGCTGGATATATTTTTCTGTTTCCGTATCGATATTTGCCGTAGCTTCGTCCAGTATCAATATCTTCGGGTCATAAGCGAGCGTGCGGGCAAACGATAATACCTGACGTTGGCCGACCGAGAGGCTTTTTCCGCGTTCCAATATCGGCGTATCATAACTTTGCGGGAGACGCTCGATGAATCCGTCGCCATTTACGGAGCGTACAGCTTCTTTAACGGTCTCATTGCCGATATCATCATTATACAGTGATATGTTTTCCGATACTGTGCCCGAGAAAAGGAACACGTCTTGTAATACGATGCCCATATGACGACGCAGGTACGTGGTATCCCAATCTTTCAGATTGACACCGTCAATCAATATATCGCCTTTTTGGATCTCGTAATATCGACCTATAAGATTTATGAGCGTGGTTTTTCCTGAGCCGGTATGGCCGACTATCGCCACGGTCTTTCCCGGTTCTATCTTAAAGGAAATATCTTTGATGACCCAGTTCTCATCATTATATGCAAACCACACATTGCGGAATTCGATACTTCCGGTCAGCGTAGCTTGATAGCCGCCGGTTGTATCGTATTCAGGCGAAAGCGGTTCATGCATAACCGATGAAATCTTTTCCGATGCGGCCATGGCAGATTGGTAGACGTCATATTTTTCACTGAGATCTACTAGCGGACGGAAGAACATTTCTACATAGGTGAGAAAAGCAACCACTTCACCGACGGATATATTGAGTTTAAGAAACTGAACACCGCCGTACCAAATGACCAATGCTTTGCCGACGATCGACAAAAAGTTTACAAACGGATAAAATGATGCATTTACCACGAGGCTTTTTATTGATACATCATAATAGGATTCGTTAATATCAGTGAATTGCGCTTTATTAAGCTTCTGTCGATTAAAAAGCTGGATGATCGACATGCCTATGATGCTTTCTTGTAAGAAGATAATGATCTTTGTATTTAATTCGCGTTCTTTGCGATAAAGCGGAGTAATCTTTGAACGGAAGATCCGCATACCGATCAAGAGGAACGGCATGGTCGCCAGGAGCACCAGCGTTATCGGCGTGTTTATGAAGAGAAGTACAATGATAATGCCAATCAACATGAGTATATCGCCTGCAAGCATCGCCACGCCCGAGGTGAGTAATTCGGATAACGATTCAACATCGCTCGTTACACGCGTCATTATTTTTCCGATAGGATTTTTATCAAAGAAGGATTTCGGCAAACGGATGATATGATCAAAAATATCCAGCCTGAGGCGATACATGATCTTCTGGCCGAACAGGGTCATGAAATACACCTGCAGATAGTTTGTCAAAAAGACGGCCGTGAGTATGATAAGATAGAGAATGACAAACTTGAATAGTCCCGGTGCATTTGCCGTGCGGATATAATCATCGATAGCGATCTTAGATAGATAGGGCCCGACCAATGATAAGCCTGAGTAGAATACGGTGAGGAGCATCAAGCCGATCATGAAAAATTTATATTCTTTTATATACTTGAAGAGCCAGAAAAACAGTTTTATATCGAATTTTTTGTCTTCAAGTGAAAAAGCGACGGGTCCATGTCCATGCATATATGCCAGCTCCTTTATTCGTGTGCGAGTTTTTCTTCAAGTTTTTGACGCTCGTAGATCGCATGATAAAGCCCTTGTTTTGCCATAAGCTCATCATGGGTGCCATCTTCAACGATACGGCCGTTATCCAAAACCAATATTTTATCGGCAAAACGAAGAGAAGATATTCTGTGCGTAATGATTATACTTGTTTTCTTTTCCAAATAACTGCGCAGATTATTGAGTATCCGTTCTTCCGTATCGGTGTCGATGCTGGAGAATGAGTCATCAAAGATGAACACGGGGGCATCTTTTAGGACCGCACGAGCTATGGTAAGTCGTTGTTTTTGTCCGCCGGAAAGGTTCACGCCACGTTCACCAAGTAATGTTTCATATTTTTCCGGCATCGCATCGATTGTAGAACGCATATCGGCGATCTCTGCAGCTCGGGCAATATCTTCCTGTGATGCATCGGGACGGAAAAATGCAATGTTCTCATGAATTGGCGAAGAAAAAAGGAAGGGCTCCTGCGGCACATACGAAAAACGGTCGCGAAGTGCTTCAAGCGTATAATCGTTAATATCAATATTATCTACAAATATTGTACCGTCGGGCACATTCACCAATCGGGTAAGTGTTTTAACGAGTGTTGATTTTCCCGAGCCTATACGGCCGAGTATGCCGACCGTCTGATGCGGTTGTACGGTGAAGCTGATATTGGAAAGTGCATCGCGTTCGTCATTGTCATACGCGAATGAAAGGTTTGAGAATGTGATACTGACCGCATTGGAATACGGGGGAGCGTATGCGGTTTCTTTTTCATTTACTCCCGGATCGGTATTGATCAATTCTTCGATGCGTTTGAGAGATGCATTACCGCGTTGATAGATATTAACTGCAAAACCCATCGCCATCATCGGCCAACTGAGCATCCCGAGATAGGATAAAAATGCCACCAGTTCGCCAAGAGTGAATTTTCCGTTGATGACATCAAGTCCACCGAAATAAATGACCGCTATGCTGCTTAACGAGATGACCATCATTATAAGTGGATGGAAGGATGCCGTGAGTTTTGCCAGATACATATTTTTTTTCAGATATTCATTGTTTTTAACGCCGAAACGCTGAGTCTCCGCCGATTCGCGATTGAATGATTTGACGACAAAGTTGCCGCTGAAATCTTCTTGAACAAAGGTCGTCAGGCCGGAAAACTTTTCCTGCACATCTTTGAATGTAATATGGATCTTTTTTTCAAACATCAGCACGATGATGCTCACAAGGGGCAAGGGGATTATCGCAAGCAATGTTAGATGCGGATTCAAGTAGATCATGACCGATAATGAGGCCACGCCCATTACAACCATGTCAAATAAACTGACAATGCCGAATGAGAACATTCGTCTTATTGCGTTTATATCATTGGTAGCACGAGCCATGATATCGCCGGTCTCCCATTTGCCGTAGAAGTGCTGTGAAAAATTAAGCAGGCGTCCATATAAAATTGCTCGTATGTCGGTTGTTATTCGATGCGCCATCCGAATCAGATAATACCTCCACAAAAAGCGAAGCGCATATACCGAGAGCCCCAGCCCGATAATATAGAGTCCGGCTTTTATGAACAACATCAAAACCGGTTTTTCCGCCTTGGTAAGGCCGTCGATCGCCGTGCGTATGACCATCGGTATGAAAAGTTGTGCTGCGTCAACAAGCAACAAGAAAAAAAGGGCGATAAAGAACATATCGAGATGTTTTTTCAGATATTTTATCATTTGAGGTAATTCCACTCCTTTGAGGTATATTTTTCCGAATAGAGTTTGTCACGCCATTGTTTTTCCGTATCAGTCAGCGCAGTTTCTTTAAACGGTATTACGAACGTTTCTTTGAATCCGCTTATCATGGCTTCTGCAGTTTCCTGAGCTGTTACGATACGCTGCATCTCATTATTGATCGATGTCGTAAAATCGGAAAATGCCGTTATTTCGTCTCCAGACGCTTTCGGTAATAGGCAGTCGAAGAGTATTTTCGGGTCGATATCCAATAATATTGATCCGTGTTGCAGCAGATAACCTTTTGTGCGGTATTGTGCGCTGCCGACGATCTTTTTCCCGTTCACGGCGATCTCAAAGGATGACAACGAATCAAAACACGCAGGTGAGCCGATATGTTTGGCTTTTTTCGCAGGTTCTATCTCGCTTTTTACACCGAGGATATTTAAGCCTCGGTTCAGCGCTTTACTTATCTCAAGATATGAATCAAGGGTTGTATCGCCCAACCCATCGGCTTTTGCAACAACGCAGTAGGTGAGTTCGTTATCATGAAGCACTGCGCGTCCGCCTGTCGGCCGGCGCACGATATCATAGCCGAATGAAGCACAGCGGGCTTCATCGACGCGCCGTGTCAAACTTTGAAAGTAGCCGATCGACATGCATGCCGGTGACCAGTCATAAAGACGTAAGATTATATCGTCAGAATTATGTTCGATCGCTGCCTGAAATAAAGCTTCGTCTTCTGCCATGTTCATGGCGCCGTTGTAGCCCCAGCTTTGTATTATTCTTAAATTACGCATCGTTCATCACCGCAAAAGTGGCTTCTGCAGACGCTTTTATAATACCGTCTTGTTTGATCTCGGCTGAAAGGAATATAAGCGGCCCGCGAGTTTCTTTTATGCGGCCTGTCACCGTGACTGGTACGTTGCTCACGACCGGTCTTTTGAATTTGACCTCAAGTGTGCGTGTAACTGCCATCTGATTTGCAAAGATGCATGCCTTGGCCATCGATTCGTCCAATAACGTGGTAACTATCCCGCCGTGGATGATATTTTCCCAGCCGTGGAAGTCTTTGTGGATGATGAGAGTAGCCTGTGCGGTACCGTCGATATTTTTATATTGTGCATGAAGACCGATAGGATTTTTACTGCCGCAAGCAAAGCAGAGGTCATTGTCCTGGATAGGCATTATTGTTCATCTCCTTCAAC
Organism: uncultured bacterium; assembly: GCA_964539615.1. Taxonomy (GTDB): domain Bacteria; phylum Macinerneyibacteriota; class Macinerneyibacteria; order Macinerneyibacteriales; family CAYRFE01; genus CAYRFE01. Next base: position 49,018 of record CAZIJP010000001.1, on the reverse strand, counting down.
CATTTCAAGTGTTTCGCAGATGGTCGCTATCGTAGCATGGACCAATTCATCTTCTTCGGCAGTGAGATTGCCGTGGGTCTTTATTTGAAGCAATTCAAGTGTTGCAAGGGTGAATTTCACCAATCCGAGATTGACCTCGGTCTGCCCCGTAACGGGATTGGGTATCTGACCAAGACCGAGTAAAGCATTTGTTGACAAAAACGAGATATAATCCTTGAAATCAAGCATCTTTTACTACCTCCGTGTCTACCCCCGATTATACGACAGAACCTCATGTTTGCAAGGGATATCATGAGGAGTGCGAAAGAAAAATGGAAGAAAATTAACTCACAGATGTTTTTTAATGTTGTCAGAGCTCTTGTTGATTTAGTACCTTTGTATCGCTCTTGTTCTGATGAAACATTGTATTCCCTTTTTCGCGGGAATGACTGAAGCAAGTAATGATGTAATAAAATACTGTATAGTGTTATTGGCGGTTTTCCGGTAATTCAGATGTGGTCATGATAACCAGTGAATATCTGTCACGGGAACGTTAGCTTTCCTTGACTTTTCAGTATGACCGTCTATAATCCCGGCATGTTCTTTATCAAATTTTTATTACTGATAATAATTCTTATTCTACTTATCCGCATGAAGTTGCCTGTCGGTTTAGCTTTACTTATAACGGCGGCATATGTGGTGCTCGGTTTTACCATCGACCCGTTTCGCGGTTATGCCATTGTTATCAACACATTTCTTGAGGGTAAGAACGCTATTTTAACCGGTGCGGTTGTCCTTATCTATGCGCTGGTGAATCTTATGAACCATACGGGAAAAATAGAAACACTTACACGTTATACGGGGGAGAGTCGGTTTTCACTCATATTTCCTGCACTGATCATCGGGCTTGTGCCTATGCCGGGCGGAGCGATAATCTCTGCTCCTATGGTTGATGAACAAGCCACAAAAATGAATTTTGATCCCGAACAGAAAGTATACGTCAATTACTGGTTTCGGCATATGTGGGAATTCGGTTGGCCGTTGTACCCTGCTGTCATTCTCATGGTCCAGATCACCGGATTCGACTTTATACAGCTTTTCAGCGGGATGTCAATTTTTCTTGTGATAATGTTTTTTATCGGATATTTCACGATACTCCGCGGACATCCGCAACCGTTTTGGGAACGTCGGTTTAAGGTAAAAGGTATTTTTTCCGTTCTCTATCCGATATTGATCGTGCTCATACTTGTAGTAATGAAAGTGCAGGTGCTTCTTGCATTGGGTGTGGTCATCTTGGCGTATTGTATCATTGAAAAAATACCGGTGAAAATTTTCGGAAAGTTGTTGCTGCAAGCTTTTTCATATAAAACCATATTGCTGATCTATGGGGCTATGGTCCTTAAAAATATGATCGAGGCGATCAGTTTCGGAGAAGTGCTTGCAGTTTCTCACGGGATAATATTTGTTCTTATGATCCTGTTGCCGTTTCTCTTAGGTTTAGCAAGCGGCCTTACTATCACCGGGGTAGGTGTTGCGATCCCATTGTTCATGATGTTTTTCGGGGAGAGTTTTTCCATATGGCATGCTGTGGTGATCTATGCCTCGTCTGTTTGCGGGATATTGGTATCTCCGGCTCATTTGTGTTTGGTATTATCGGCTGATTTTTTCAAAACAACGCTAAAAAGATTGTATATTCGTTTTTTGATCAGATCGGTCATCCCATTGTTAGCTGTCTGTGTAATAACAGCATTTTTATTGTATCACGGCGTATTACATATATAGAATTCATACTAGGGCAGGTATAACCTGCCCTTTACGTTATTCGGATGCGGGATTTTCTTTATAGACGATCTTTTCCTGCAGATATTCTTCAAAACGAGCACAAATAAATAAAAAATCGGATACACGATTCATGAATTTTTGGGTATTTTCCGGCACGGTACCGGGCTCTTCGTGCAGTAATCGAACGATACAGCGTTCAGCTCTTCGCGCCACTGTACGGCAAACATCAAGCTTTGCTGACCCGATGGTACTTCCCGGTATCACAAACCCCTTAAGCCCGATCTGTGACTCATAGTGATGTATGTAATCGGTAAGACGGCGGACATCTTCAGGTGTAACAGGATAAATGTATTCAATATCCCGAGATGCAAGCTGCCCTGCAACACGGAAGAGATCGTTTTGGAGTTGTTCCAATTTCATGGAAAGCTCATTACATTCTATAAAATGTTTTGCTTCGCCGATATGGGAATTCAATTCATCTATCGTGCCATATGCTTCAACACGAGATGAATCCTTAGCTATCCTTCCGCCTGACCACAGATCGGTCATGCCTTTATCGCCACCGCCGGTTGTTATGCTCATGTATTCCTCCCGTTCCTACTCAGATATCTGTTTTTATTGCAGTTTTCTTTTTTTCCACAGGTTGATCTTTTTATCGAAATCTTTATTTGGGGCTATCGTATTGGCAGTGGTTTCGATCTCGATCGCCTTTTTGAAATTACCGGATCTGGCATATGCTTCAGCGAGAGTGTCAAGGATATTGACATCTTTGCCTTGAGTAAGATCGACAGCTTTTTGTGCAAGTTTGATGGCGGTGTCAAGTTTATAATTATTTATAGCAAATTCCCATGCTATCTCATTAAGCATCGAAGGATCATCGTTTTTACGTCCCGCGATCTCCAATGCTTTTGTAAGAAGTGCATCTGCCTTTTCTTTTTTTCCTTTTGTGAGCGCTTCAGTACCCATGCGAACATATGCCCCGGCTAAAAATGTGGTCTCGTGCATCATGTATAACCGGTTGAGTTCCAGGATCGGGGTAGGGTGATCATCTACTCGAATATCTAACAATCGGTCGTTGTAACCTGAATAACCGCCGTGTTCAGCGACCACGAGCATGGCCGCAGACTGCATCCCGCGTTTATCGCCGCCATTATCTTGTCCTGCCTGTAATGCGGCTAGTAAGCGTTCGGCAAGTGTTCCTTTCGTGTTCATATATGCATCAGCCATAGCTTTTACAACCGGTTCACCGGCTAGGATATTGCCTTGAACGCAGAACATTTCGCCTTTTATTCCGCCTGCCCAAACCTGGCAAAGATTGCCGGTAAATGTGGAGACTGTGCCGTTCTTATCAACGATGCCGACCTGCCGGTTCTCACGGTTCTCGTCCGGAGCAAGTAAATATTTCATCACATCATCGGCTGATATTCCCATACGCATCATTTCAAGCGCTTTAGGGCCGAAGGTTGTGTTACCCCATGATTGCGACGCTATAGCGCCTGTCCCTGCCTCTGCATATGGCACTACCGCGCCAACGGCAAAAAATTTCGATTGCACCGCAACTCCCCATTGTTCGGTTACGGGATCATAAGCAACTATTGAAAATGTAGCGATTGTTTTCGGTGAGCTTGACGCAACTGCGGATACAAAAAAAACGCATATTAAAACTACAAATGTAAGAAAATATTTCATACGTATCCTCCTTAGTACCGTGAGTATAAGCGCAGGCGAATAAAAATCAAGATATTTCGTAAGCCGTTGCAATTACCCCAAAACAAGATCTTGATCATCCGCAACTGATTGGATGATTATGTTCATACACAGCAAATTGATATAAAAACATTGCTTTTTACTCGAAAAAGGCTACAATGAATAGCAGGGAAAAGGCGGAGAAAATGAAAATTGGCATTATAACAGATACACACGAACAAGTACCTGTAATTCAGTGGGCCGTTAATTTATTTAATAACGAAAAGATCGATCTTTTCATACATCTCGGTGATATTATCTCACCGATCATGTCCGGTCATTTCAGACCGCTTGAAGCAGAAAAAGTATATATTTACGGTAATAATGACGGTGAAAAAAATTGGCTTGAAAAGAAATTTACAACAATCTATGAACCGCCTTACATATTTGAACGAAATTCTTTGGTCTTTTATTGCACGCATGTCCCTGAGGCTAAGTGGGAAACGGTTATCGAGAAATATGATCCTGATTTTGTTTTATTCGGTCATACTCATCAGATGTACTTTGAGAAAAGGGATAAAATCGTTTTTTTCAATCCTGGAGAATCATGCGGATTGTTGTTTGGTCAATTTCAGTTAGGTTTGATCGATACCGATCAAAAAATTGTAATGATAAAGGATATGAATGGAAGAGAGATTAAGCATACTTATTAATATACTTGTCAATCGAGGCGTTCTCAGTCCGGAGATCCTTTCGGAGGACATCAACGGCGTTGAACTTTTAGATAAAGTATTAGCGCGATTAACTGACGGTACCGGAGATTCGATGCTCAAGCAGCTGTTTGTATTGTATGAAATGAGTAATATTATACAAACAGGTGATATTTCCGAAAAAACTTTTAAAAATATATTATTACTCATAAAAGATATTGTTCAATATGATTATGCCACCATTTACCTAATAGATGAAAAGACCAATGAATTGATGCTGGTCAATTTTCTTGGCGAAGTAGTCAATTTAGCCGAAGGGTTTGAGATCGGCGACGGAAAAGGTCTGACAGGGTGGCTTGCAAAGAACAGAAAAAGCGTTTATTTCCGCGAGTTGACCGAAACTGAGACACGAGATTACCATTCATTCATTTCGATCCCGTTGATTATAAAAGATCAATTATTGGGTATGTTGAATGTTGCAGCCACTAAGGTAAGCGCCTTTTCAGACAACGATGTGGCAGTATTGAATATGTTGGCCGGGCAATTGGCCTTAACATTAGAACGTTTGCGTTATATTGAGACAATACAAGAACAGAATTCAAAATTGGAAGCGGCATTGGCTGAACTGCAAATGAATAAAGAAAAATTATCCAAAGCGGAACAACTTCTCGCACTGAGCCAATTGATAGTTGGTATTAACCACGAAATAAATAATCCTCTTGCTGTTATCAGCGGGTCATTGTTTCTATTGGAAAATGCTCTGGAGAAAAATGACGCAAAAGAACCATATGAGAAGTATTTAGAACGGATCCACAATGGTATCGACAAAGTATCGAAGACGCTTCAAAATTTGGAAAACATAAAAAAGGAACATAAATTAAAAGAATATTTACAGGGAATCAAGATGGTTGATATCACTGTTACGGAGAACGGCAACAATGACGATCAAAACACAAACTAGTATTTTTTGCGCGATCTCTATAATTCTCATTGCACTTGCAGGTATTCTGACGTCTTCAGTACAAGTAACCGTTTTTATTGCCCTAGCGGTTCTTATAATGATGTTTTTATTTATCGTTTTTTTCATAATTAAGCCCATACATGCCGTAAAGGAAACAGTCAAGAAATTAAGCAGTGGCGAATTAGAAAAGGGGCTTCTTGCCGTTACCGAAACGAAAGAGCGGTACCCTTTGGAGATAGGTGATCTCGTCCGTGTATGTTCAGATATGAAAGAAACGCTACTGGCACGAGAGATCGAATTGTCCGAAAAAAATGCATCGCTTGAACTGCAGAATAAAAAATTACAGGAATACGATATATTAAAAAACCAATTTTTGGCAACGATATCTCATGAACTTAAGACACCATTGAATGCGATTGGCGGTTTTACTGAGTTGATACACGGTGAGATACTCGGTCCGGTCAATGAAAACCAAAAAGAGAAACTCGAGAGGATATTAGAACGAAGCCGAGAACTGCTTAATCTTATCAATCAGATATTGGAATTCAACAAGATCGCTGCCGGGAAGGTTGTTATTGCTTCGGATCGCGTATTTTTGGCCGATCTCGGGGCTGAACTGCTTGCGACATTTGAGCCGATCGCTTCCCGGAAGGGCTTGGTTTTATCCTTGGAAGGATTCATGAAAAACATCTGTATTCGCGGCGATTATGATAAGTTAAAGATGCTTTTTAATAATCTCATTTCAAATGCTTTGAAATTTACCGAGAAAGGGTCCGTTGCCGCAGGAATCAACTTGATTACTGAAGAATTTTGTATATTATATGTCAGCGATACAGGGATAGGCATCCCGCGTGATGAATGGGACCACATCTTTGATATGTTTTATCAAGTTGATGGTTCTTCGACAAGAAAATACGGCGGGAGCGGACTTGGATTGGCAATATCAAAAGAGATCGTTGAGATGCACGACGGAAAACTATGGATCGAAAGTAACGCGGGCGAAGGAACTACGTTTTATTGTAAATTACCAAAATTCACGGAGGTAACCGTATGATGAATAAAAAAGAGCTTACTTTTCTTGATGATATTGAAAAAAGATTCGGCGAACGTTTTGAATATCTGCGCCGTGATCTCGACATGATACTCAGAGACCTGGGTGATATCAAAGACACCGTATTGGTATACAGTGCTGAGGTCGAAAAGATCATAAAGAAACAATAGCTTATTAGTTCATGGTATCACGATACCGTATTTTTATACTGCTGTCAGTTTTTTCGATCACTTCTTATCTTAATGCTGAAGATTCAATTAAAACGTTATTCATTCAGGGTAATTATGACGCTCTAATATCCGTATCATTCGATGAAGGGCGGAATTTTACCGATGAGGAACACGTGTTGATCGCAAAGTCATTTGAAGCAAAGGGGGATAGGACGCAGGCATTACGTCGCTATCTGATGCTCCTTGAGAACGGTAACCGATTCCCGGGTCATCTTCAGACCGTTTGGCAACTGATGGATGCCTCAAGTAGGAATGAATTTGTTCCTAATTATTTTAACCGTTTTGGATTTAGTAACGAATTGTTTGATATGTATTTTTATGGCCGATCCCAATACAATGAAGAACAACTAGTTTCCATAATAGAAGCATATCATACACAGAAGTATTTCACTGAGCAATCGGCAGTATTTGATTTTTTATGTGATTTTTATTTAAAAAAAGGTTTATTAAAAGAAAAAATTCAACAGTTTTCGGAAAATGTGTTCTTATCGGCTTTTCTTGCCGTTTCAGCAGGTGATACTGCCGAATTCATTCGCTATTATAACAATTGCGATGTAGTTGAGCGTCAATTGGTGATATCGGTCATCCTTAAGCATAAAAAAAAGGAATTTCTTAAAACATTATACAACAGCGGTGGTTTGAGCGGCACTCGCGAAGAAACCATTTTTGAAATAATAACGAAAGGTATTACCGATGAAATGTTGATGCTTTCTGATTCCTCGCGTCAACGATACATCATAGAAAGGCTATTGGATTTTGACGATATTTCACATGTTGCAACGTTATTGGATTCATGGGACCCTCAACGAAAAAAGTTCAACGACCTTCGGGGAAACCTGCTTCTAAAAAAAGGAGATCTGATCGGCGCTTTTTATGCAAATCATGATTGGTATGTCCAGACATCGGTGTTTAATGATTTATTGTTTCAAGACCTTGTAAAAACCGTCGATATCACGCGGATAGCGATAAATGATGATGAATTTTGGGTGAAAATGGCTAATGTTTACCGATCGAAATTAGATTATTCGGGATTGCTTGACGTGATTAAGAAAGTGATCAAGGACTCAAATAAGGCAACTCTTCTGAAGATTGTCGCAGCACAATTACCCTATCGGTTGTTCGCCACTCAACTGTACGAACTTTCTCCATTGACGCGTATAACAAATTTTTCAACACTTATGATGGATAATATGGATAAGAGATTAGTTGACGATACGGCATTCATTGAAAAAACAACGTTTTTCGGAAAAGAAGCGCTGCTCGGTGATATATATTTGTTTTTGGAAAATAATGAGAAAAAAGCATTTCAATGGTATTCTGCGATTAGCAATAATCAGGAACGCGCGTATAAAATAGTATTGTATCATTTTATTCTGGGTAACTTTGAAGAAGTTGAAAAAAGTATTCCTGTGGTTAATCCGCAATATAAAGCGGCTATGCTTATGAGCGGAGATGTTCTTGTGTTTCGCGGCAATACTGATGAAGCGTTAAAAAAATACATACGGTTTTTGGATACGGGGTCCCTTACATGGTTGAGAAATGATGCACAGCAACGGATTTTGTGGTATTATACAGACAAACAAGCGTTGACATCGGCAATAGCCAGCAGGGGCAGCCGTGCTGAATTTATTTTGTGGAGGTAGAAAGAATGGCTTATTTTGAAGTTCAGGGGAAAAAATCATTAAAAGGTACGATCACGCCCGCAGGGAATAAAAATGAGGCATTGCCGGTCATTGCGGCAGCATTGTTGACCAAGCAAGATGTTATTCTCGAAAATGTACCCAATATCAAAGATGTCCGCGTTATGATCGAGATTATTCGTGATATCGGCGTAACTGTCGACTATATCGATGATCATACGATAAAAATAAATGCAACCGGTTTGGAAAAATGGCAGTTGAACGAGAAATTGGTTCGTGAGATACGGGCTTCGATCACTTTGGTCGGGCCGGTGTTAACTCGTCTCGGGAAAGTTTCTTTTCCTTTGCCGGGCGGCGACAAGATCGGCAGGCGCAGGATAGATACACATCTTCTGGCATTAGAAAATTTGGGGGTTGAATATATTACCGAAGCTGGCCGTGATGTGGTTGACTTTATTTCGGGAAATAAACGTTTAAAAGGAGCATACTTACTTTTAGACGAGCCGTCGGTGACCGGTACTGAAAATGCCGTTATGGCAGCAGCATGTGCTGAGGGAAAGACAACGATCTATAATGCTGCATGTGAACCGCATGTGCAGGGGTTATGTCATTTTCTTAATCTACTCGGTGCCAAGATCTCCGGTATTGGAACCAATAAGATCGAAATTGAAGGAGTCGCCGAACTTGGAGGCGGCAGATATCGTATTCAGGATGATCACACTGAGGTTGGCAGCTTTATGTCTTTGGCTGCCGTTACAGGAGGCGAGATTACTATTGCGGGTGTTTATGCCAATCAAACGCCTTATATTGACATTATCGGGCGGGATTTTGAACGGATAGGATTGCATTTCGAGCAACGGGGGGATGATCTGTTTATTCCCGGTCATCAGACGATGCATGTGCGTTCGGATTTTCGTTCTGCAATACCGGTAATTGGAGACGGTCCTTGGCCATTGTTTCCGTCTGATCTCACATCGGTGTTGATCGTTGCCGCAACACAAGCGCACGGAAGTGTTGTCATTCATGAAAAGATGTATGAAAATAGAATGTTCTTTGTTGATAAATTGATTGATCTGGGGGCGGGTATCGTTTTATGTGACCCTCATCGTGTTGTTGTTGTAGGACCAAGGAATCTTGTGGCAAGCAAAATGGCAAGTCCGGATATCAGAGCAGGTATTTCTTTGCTGATTGCAGCGCTCGGAGCTGAAGGCACATCTATCATCAATAATATTGTTCAGATCGACCGCGGTTATGAAAACATCGATTCACGCCTCAATTCATTAGGAGCTCATATTGTGCGAAAGGAAGAAAAATAAGGAGGTTTTTATGACGAGGTGCACGATCAAGGTCGTTTCGATACTTGTTTTCTGTCAAGTATTGTGCGTTGGTTTGATGCAAGCGCTGAGCATACAAGACATCCGTAGTCACTATCAGGCAATTGAAGACGGTATCAAAAATAACAGCTTTAAAGAAGCGCATATGGTGATCGGCGGAGGCCAAAATCCCAATGAGATCGATGTGTGGTATACTGGAGGTACGGATAAGGATTATGAAGAAGACCCGTATGCCGCCCCTTTTAATGTCAAACGCATGGTCATTAGAAAGATGCTCCCGGCAATCGGAGCTGTTTCTTTTGAGTGCTCGTTTGATGATGCCGGAAAATTGATCTTTGTATATGGGATCGGGTCGGATATTTGCGGTGCAGGTTTTGATATTATGGCGGCAGGAAGTTACCGTGTGTATTACTCAGGTGATAAGGTTTTGCGATTAATGGTCGAAGGCGCTTACCCTGAAGGCGAGACACTTGAGATCACGATAGAGACAGAAAAAGATGCTGCTAAAAAGAAAACAGCAATTGCCCAAGGTGAGATCGTGCGCAAGTTTGCAATGCGTTTTTATGATGTGCTATGTTTTTTGGCTCAATGATATCCTCGATTAGAAGAAATAATTTGATTCGATCAAATGAGCTGCTTCGATTTTTCATTTATTAAAATTTAATTATTCTCTATTATCTTTAATTAAACAGAATTATATCTTCAATACTATTTTTATCTCGACGAAGTTATTTATTGCTGCTGAAAATAGATATTTATTCCAAAGGCAATTATAATAATTAACAAATCAAATTCATATATTAATAAAATTAATACAAAATATTAAAAAAATTAATATATAGGCTTGACAGTGTTAATTTTGTCACTATACTACTGATGAAGGGAGATGATCATATGGATATGATTTCGAAATGCCCATTCTGCGGAGGAGATGTAGTAATCACACGATTCAGCTGCAACAGTTGTCAGGCTGAAGTAACGGGGATTTTTAATAATTGTTCTTCGGCCGGCCTGGATGAAGAGACATTACAGTTCATTCGGGTTTTTTTATATGCAGAAGGAAGTATCAAGCAAGTGGAAAAACTCATGAATTGTTCTTACCCGAAAGTTAAGAATCTTCTAAAAAAGGCAAAGACATCTCTGGGAGTCGCTGATGAAGATGCTGTTTCTCCTGACGCTGATGAAGTGCTTGACATGCTCAACGAAGGAAAGATTACGTTTGAGGAAGCGATGGAGCGGATAAATAAAAAGGGAGGATCGTTATGATATTTGAATATGCCGGCGAAAAATTGACGTTAGATGTATCGCTAAAGAGCGGAGATCTGACATTTAAAGCTGAAGACCGAAAGGATATCGAAATTGAATTCCCCGGACTTCGTAAAAATGCAGCTGAAGATATTTTTGATGTGTCCTTAGAAAATACCGTTTTGAAGATCCGTGAAAATAAACGTGAAAAAAGATTCGGAATAATAATTCTGTCTCCGGGTAAATCTGGTGATAGCGCTGATGTTGTCATTCGTTATCCGGAAACGCTCCGTTTTGACGGTTCGATCGTGACCTATTCCGGCGATTTGGCTGCTGATATTCTTAAATTCAGCGGTAATTGCAAAACATACAGCGGAGATGTAAAAATTAATACGTTAATGTCTGAAAATCTCTCAATGGAGGTTTACAGCGGCGATCTTTTTTTACAAAAATTTAACGGATCGATTAAGTTGAATTCATATAGCGGTGATGTTGAAATCAAGGACGGAGAGTTTTCAGATATTGATATAAATAGTATTTCGGGTGATTGTGAAATCAAAGGCGCTTTCTCGTTATCTGCCGACGGTACTATCAAAAGTATTTCCGGTGATGTCGCAATTGATTTTTTATCATATGACGGCGATTCTACTTTGACCATTAAATCGTTAAGCGGTGATGTGGATTTAAAAGGTTCATATCCGGAGGAAAAAATAATACTAAAGTCAATGATGAAATCCATGAAATTCAATCCTGTAAAAATGTTTTCCGATAAGCATAATGATGAGATTGAAGTTGAAGTATCTATGACAAAAAAACATGTTCAACGTATCATTGATATGATGGAAGCGGGAAAGGTCACGCCTGAGGAAGGCGAAAAATTGATCCGGGCATTAAAGGGATGAATATGCTTACAATACTACTATTTATCATTACATATGTTTTGTATTGGGCGGTAAAAGGCATATTGATCAAGAAGGCTGTGCCCGCAGTGATACTTTTTGCGGTAACGATCGCGCTTTGGTATGCGTTGTATTCCTTGAATCTTGGTATCAACGGCACAATGCACTGGATAATACTCGGTTATCTCGCCGTCAGCTTGGTATTCCAGATATTTTTTGTTAGCGGGCTTTCCCCGTTTGAAAAATGTATTTTTTCCGGAGTTTATGTGAAGGCTAAGGAAGTCACCGTAAAATATTTCTGGTTAAAACCGATAACCTGGCTTTTAGTCAACATTCTGTTGATTATTAAGCGTTGCCCTATTATCGGATTTGGCGATACCGTTGAAGTTGATGTTGTAAGCCGTGACCGTGTTTCAGTCATGGTACGTTTATAAGGAGGAATATTATGGATGAAAAAGCAAAAATATTGGATATGTTGGAAAACGGGAAGATCACTGCGGATCAGGCTGAACGCTTGTTGCAGGCAATAGACTCAACCGTTAAACGAAGCTCAGATAGAAATAGTACAAATGGTTTTCGCTCTGAGGTTCGCCGTGCAAACACTACGTTTGCTAAAAATTTGAAGGGGAAGCTTCGTATTGAAGTTATGTCGGCTGAAGGTGATGATGTGAAAGTGACAGTACCTTTGAAATTGGCTCATTTGGCGGTTACGATGATGCCTCAGCAGGCTGCTAAGCAAATGGAACGGGAAGGTATCGATATATCATCACTATTAGCCGGTATCACTGACAGTATTGATGAGATCGATGAGGATTTGGTCAATGTTGTATCAAATGATGGAACGCATGTCAGGATATATATTGACCGTTAACAATAATGCTGGCCGGATAGAGACCGGACAGTTGAAAAAAGGAGGATTCGTATGAAGCGGTTGTTGTTTGTGCTTGCTTTGATCTGTGTTTTTGCTTCCGGATGTTTGCAGCAAGAAAAAAAGATATCGACTACTCAAACGGTATCCGGAGCTGCAAGCAAAGAGTTGTCTCATCTTGATAGACCGTTACCGGAAAAATGATCAACTATTAAAACCGGGCGGATTGTCGTTCCGCTCGGTCATGATTTTCTCAACAAAGGAGATAGTATGAAAATAATAGTGCTGCTGTTATGCGGATACTTAGCGGTTTTCTTCACAGGATGTTCCAAGTCTGATGATATTTTGAATGCAAAGATCGTTTCTATTTGGGAACCGGTTAATTTTTCAACAAGTTATGCCATGACCGCGATAAATTATTATAATAATGCGGTAATTTATCCGCAAAAAAGAGATAAGGACGGCGCTTTAGTTTTTGCCGATCTTTCAGGGAAAATATTGAATGAGATCGCCATCCCGATCGGTAAAGGCCCCGGGGAAATTCAATCGCATATGGCGATCACCATTGCTAACGGGCATATCGTTATTTATGACAATGATCAAAATAAATTGGTAATGTATTCCATTGAAGGTAAGCACATGGACGATTTCGCTTTGAATGAAGAAACCGGCGTACCTATGACCGTTACCGTAAATGAGAATTTTATGTTTATCAATGGTAAATTCGGAAACAAATTGACAAAATATGATCTCGAGAAAAGTGTTGCCGTAAAAAAGATCCCTTATGCGTCGATACATAGCGAGGTTCCTCAGGACGGAGATCTTTTTGAAGGGGGCATGCTGGCGTATGATCCTTTTGATACGTGCTTGTTCTTGGGTTATTACAAAAAACCGTTTACACTGGAAAAATATGATCTTGATTTGAACCTTCTTGATACTTTTTCTGCCGATACTGAAGCGGATTATCAGGAGTGTGCATGGTATAATTATAACGGTTCTATTACACAGGTAGGTGACAGAGTGATCGGCGGTATAGCGTTTGATGAGAACTATATATATGCGTCATATGGGGGAGGTTATGATAAAGCGTCAACGCAAACGGAAGTAAAACCGTTTGAATATCGGCAAGCTGATGTGAATATTCGGATTTTTGACCGGAAAACAAAAAAACAAATCGCCGTCGTGAGATGCGAAGAAATGACCGGAATTAAAGGTTTTGTAAAAATACTCGGAGTAAGCAAATCAAATATTGTTATCCAAATTGCCGATATGAGTGAAGTGACCTATAAGCTCATGAAAAAAACACGAGGCCAAGATCAGGTGCGTAATTTTGCTATTGTTGTATTGGAGAATCCGTTGTATATAAAAAGTGAAAAAGTGTGAGGTATCTATTATTAAGCATCGTGACACTTAAAGGTATATACAGAATAAACTAATACTTATACGCTGCGTATTACATAAAATAAATACCTCGGATAAAACCGGGGTATTTTCATGTGGTAACCTCTTAAAAAAACTCCTTGAAATAATCTTATGATTGTTTATACTAATATCAAGTGTGAATTACATCTTTTGATGTGAAGAGGGAAAAATGATATGAAAAAAAAAGATATTACAGGATTGGTCGGTTCCTCAAAAGAGAATATGTCAATAGTTACGATTACAGTTGGGGAATATGTCACATACCACTATACATGTCATAGCTCTGTTGGTTATGAATCCGAGTTTGATTTGGATAATACGAATAGTATCAGGCTGAAAAAGAATGATTTTCAGTATAGGCATCCGGCTCGTGTAAAAGCAGGAATGTGCGGCGCGGACGAAGCTTACGGTACCTATCATTTTGAGGCAGTTGAGAAAGGCGCTACTGTTATAGTATTTCGTCGGTTATTCCGAGGAACTATTGAGCGCGAAGAGTATATTACCATTAATGTAATTTAAAAGGAGGGAATTATGCCAGACCTTAGCAGTATCTACGGAAAAATTCAATTTGTTGATTCTTTTGCCGATTATAAGGTAGAAGTTGTGACTTCTTTTCCCGATCTTAAGGTGCAAATGGTGACATCGTTTCCCGACTCGGTAGGTAAATGGCAGGAGGTAGATTCATTCCCTGATTTTAAGATTCAAATAGTCGACTCTTTCGCTGATTTTAAAATTCAATATGTAGATTCTTTCCCCGGATTATCATAAAGGAGCGCTATGAGACGTCTGCTGTTTTTAGTAACCGTATTTGCTTTGTTATCTGTAGTGTCGTGTAGATTAGGCAGTGACAATAAAAATCAGAAAACAGCAGAAAAGGGAGTAATCGATCTAACGGCCGTGTCACTCACTTCCGATATTGTGACTTTAAGCGGTGAATGGGAATTTTACTGGCAACAATTACTTCAACCTGATGATTTTAATAAAACAACTCCCCGTTTATGCGGATATATAACTTTTCCCGGAACATGGAATTCAATAAAGATCGGCGACCGACATCTGCCCGGTCACGGTTATGCGACGGTCAGGCTTCACCTTCGTTTCAAAGATGAACCGCGTCGCCTCATGTTATCTGTTCCATTCCCCTTGACATCATACAGACTCTGGGTAAACGGTGAAGAAATCCTCGGCAATGGAAAGGTTGGAACTTCTCCGAATGCAACTCTTCCTCAATTACTAAACAGAGTTGCCACACTTACTACGCTTCCTAAAGAGTGTGATATAATTATGCAGATTTCCAATTACTCACATGTCAGAGGCGGCCTGGAATCCGAGATTGAGATCGGACCTGAGAAAGTAGTGCAGAATAGGCTTATGAAACGTCTTGCCTTTGATCTTTTTATTATCGGCGGACTTTTTCTGATGGGGTTTTATCATTTTAGTTTATATATGTTTCGGAAAAAAGATATTTCAACATTATATTTCAGCATAACATGTCTTTTGTTCGCTTTATTCACTACAGTTAACGGCGAACGATTTTTAAATATCATATATCCTAATGCCGGCTGGGAGTTTATCGTAAAACTTGATTATCTTCCGCATTATTTGGTGTTGTCAGTATTTATTTTGTATCTTCATTCTCTATTTCCCGATAATTCCGTGAAAAGTATTACCGGAACTTTTATAGTGCTCGGCGTGCTGTTTTCTGCGGTAGTATTGTTTTTCCCGGCGAAGATCTACATTTATACGTTGCCGTTGTATGAGATCATTGACCTTGTAGGTGCATTCTACATTATAAGCATCCTCGTGAGAGCCTCCATTAAAAAGAAGGAAAGTGCCCGTGTCATGCTTGCCGGATTTCTTGTATTGTCTGTTACTGTTATAAATGATATTTTATATTCGAATCAGATAATCATGACCGCTTATCTGATTCCGGTCGGGTTTTTTGTATTTATTATTTTTCAGTCATATATTATGTCGTTGAGAATTTCGACCGCTTTTTCACAAGTAGAAATGTTTTCTGAAAAATTGGTTGCACTCGATAAACTGAAAGATGAGTTTATGGCCAACACATCACATGAACTTCGAACGCCGTTGAACGGTATCATTGGTATCGCTCAATCGTTATTTGACGGTATTGCCGGAGTTATGTCGGAACAAGCAAAACATAACTTGATAATGATCATTAACAGCGGCAAACGATTAACTAACCTGATTAATGATATACTTGATTTTTCCCATTTGAAAAATAAGACAATCACACTTAATAAAAAGCCGCTTAATCTTTATACCGTCGTTGATATGGTTTTACAACTGACCAAGCATCTTACGGATAATAAAAGTATTACTTTGATAAATGATATTCCCGCTGAATTTCCCTGTGTTTATGCTGATGAGGACAGATTACAACAGATCATGATCAATTTGATAGGAAATGCGATAAAATATACGGATGATGGTACGGTAACGGTCAGGGCCGTCAAAGACGAGGAAATGTGTTCAATTTCAATCGAAGATACCGGAATTGGAATTCCGGCAGATCAATTTGAAAGAATATTTATGCCTTTTGAACAAGCATCAAATGCAACATTCCGCGGATTCAGCGGAACGGGAATAGGGCTGGCGATTACAAAAAAACTTGTTGAATTGCACGGCGGTGTTATCACGGTCGAATCAGTTGAAGGGAAAGGTTCAAAATTTACATTTTCATTATTCATATGTGATGCAAAAGCGAATGATATACCGATAACACAGGAAAACTTGCCGATGCTTACTGAGCAAGAATCACATAGGCACGTAAAAGAAATCCTTGAGTATGAGATCGGGACAGATGCTCATGCATCAATTATGATTGTTGATGATGATCCGATTAATCTCCAAGTATTATTAAATCATTTATCAATCGCACGATATAATGTAATCAAAGCACAAAGCGGGATCGAGGCTTTAAAAATTATAGAGAAAGGTTCTGTTCCCGATCTTATCCTTCTTGATGTGATGATGCCCCGAATGTCCGGATATGATGTTGCCGAGACGATTCGAAAAAAATATTCACTTATGGAATTGCCGATATTAATGTTGACCGCTAAGAATCAGATACACGATATCATAACAGGCTTGAAATCCGGGGCTAATGATTATTTGGTAAAACCTTTTGATAAGGATGAGCTGCTTGCTCGGGTTAAGACTCTCATAAATGTGAAAAAATTACATGAGCAGATCTTGCTTGAGATCGAACGGAGGGAAAAAGCTGAGCGCGAAAACCAAGAGATGCATGAAAAACTTGAAGGTTCTTTAACAAAAGTCTTAAGCGGATTCATTCATATTTGTGCTCATTGTAAGAAGATTCATGATGCGGAAGATTGGAAAAGCGTTGAGGGATATATTGAATCGCACACCGATGCACAATTTAGCCACAGTATTTGCCCGGATTGCAGGAAAAAAATGTACGATGATATAATTCAGCAGTCGTAATCACAATCATTATTTTTGTGCTGTCTAGCCTTACGAGTATCGGATAGAAAATATTAATTAAGATTAAAAAAGTTTGACCTGCTACAACAAGACCGTTATAATCCGCGTATGGCACGATCTGCAACATACAGGGTTATTTACGGTGACACAGACCGGATGGGATTTTTATACAATGGGAATTATCTTCGCCTTTTCGAGATCGGTCGTAACGAATATTTCCGGAATACATCTTTTACCTACAGAAGCCTTGAAGAATACGGTTATATGTTGCCTGTATTAGAAGCTCACTGTGTGTATAAACAAAATGCGCGATATGATGATTTGCTGACTATTTCTACAAGCGTTACGCAACTTACCCGTGTTAGGATGCGTTTTGACTATCAGATTACCCGGGAGGATGTTCTTATCGCCCACGGGTACACATTACATGCTTTTATGAATACTTCCAATAAAATATGCCGTTTACCGGAAAAATTCTATGAGATATTAGCGGCCAATTCTACTGTGGAAAGTTGCTAAATTGTGGAATGCATTGTGTATGATCGTATTGATTCAACCAATCGTTTTCTTCTGAGTGCGTTAAAAGACGGGACTTTGAAACCGCCAATTTGTGTTGGAGCGCTTCAGCAAGTTGAGGGAAAAGGACGATATGACCGTCACTGGAGCTCTGAACCCGGAGGATTGTATTTCAGTATCGCAACAAGCATTGACAAAGACACGGCTGTTATGAAAGGGTATCCGCTTTATTATGCGATGTTGCTGCATCAATGGTTAAAAAAAGAATTTAAAATTCAAGATCTTTATATAAAATGGCCCAATGATATTTACGTAAACATGCATAAACTTGCAGGAATTCTGACGCAAACCGTGATCCGCGATCCTCAGGTATTTTTTGTTACCGGGATAGGGCTCAACGTCATGAATGCCATTCCCGAAACTGCAGTATCACTTCAAAAGCTTCGTCCTGATTTTTCATATAATATCCATGCAATGCTTATGCAATTCATTACTATCGCAAATACTTCCGTCTATGATCATGCAGTAGTTCACGACTATTTGAACAAGTATCTATGGGGTAAGAAGCAACAACGGTCATTTTCGATTAACAATGAAAAGATTTCAGGAATCATTGAGGATGTTCGCGATGATTTTGCTCTCGGGATACGTTTCGGAGAAGAGAATGGGGTTCGCTATTATGATATCGGCGAATTAAGTTAGGAGCGATACATGACTGAAATGATGCCCGATGTATCCAGTTTATTTATTGCCGGGTTTATTGTTTTTGCAGGGCAGATTGTTTACGCAGCTTTAGGATTTGGCTCCGGACTTATTTCAGTTTCTATCTGGGCGCTTTTATATGGGGATATTCGATTATTCGTACCTGCATTTCTTTTATTGTGTTTGCCAACCGAAGTTTTCGTGACGATAAAAGATTTTAAAAAGATCAGCTTTAAAGAAAGTTCGATCTTTCTCATATTTATCATACCTGCATTGGTTTTGGCAACATGGTGGCTGAAATTTGCATCGGAACCATGGATGTTGATAATCCTCGGTCTTATTATCATTACGGTTTCTGTTTATTATTTTTTCTTTGAAAATAACGATACCATACACTTTAAACCCAATAACATTCTTGTTGCGATCTTTGGGTTTTTATCCGGTGTTTTAGGCGGTTTGTTTACAATGAGCGGACCACCGCTTGTTTTTTATTTCAAAGGCATCGGTTTTTCTAAAAGTCAATTTCGGGCGTCTCTCATGGGAATATTTTGTGTTATGAGTTTTGTGCGGTTCATAACCTATGCATCGTTCGGTTTTTTTACAAACCAAGTTTTGATGTCTGCGGCATGGCTTATGCCTTTTTCATTGGCAGGATTGATCGCGGGATTGCTGATACATTCAAAACTGAACGAATCACTTTTCCAAAAGATCACGTCCTTGCTTTTATTGATGACCGGTTTTTTGCTCATAATAAAAAATGTATAACAGAATCGGAGGATATAGTATGATCATTGACAGTATTGAGAATTTAAAGCGTTACGGGAGGCTTCATCCCGGTTTGCAATATGCATATGAATTTTTAAAACGCACTGATCTGGCGTCTATTGCCGACGGGAAACACATCATTGCCGATGAGATAATGTATGCATCGGTCGGCCATGAGCAAGGAAAGGGAATGCATAATACTGTGCTTGAAGCTCATCGAAAATATATCGATGTTCAAATTGTTATCGACGGTGAAGACTATATCGGGTGGAAACCGCTTGATCTTTGCCTGGTCGATAAAACGGGATACAATGAAGAAAAGGATATCATTTTTTATAATGATGCTCCGGACACGTGGTTTTCTTTGGTACCCGGAATGGCAGCTGTTTTCTTTCCTGAAGATGCCCATGCCCCATTAGGCACAGACCACGGTGTACATAAGATAGTTTTGAAAATAGCAGTTAACTGGTAATTATTCGATCATGGGTGACACACGGGAAGTTTGATCGTAACGGTAGTTCCTTTATCGACATGAGATACAACGGCTATGCTACCATTGTGTAATTGAACCAATCGTTTTACAATCGATAATCCAAGCCCCGTGGTTGGTTCACCCTCGGTTCCTTGTCTTCTTGCATTGGTGAATTTATCGAATATGCGAGCGATCTTATCTTTATTGATACCTATTCCCGAATCTTTTATTGCCAATTTGAAAAACACACCCGTTTGTTGCTGAACGCAAGTTCCTTTAATGGAAATAGAACCGTTTCGAGGCGTAAATTTTACTGCATTTGAAACAATATTACTGATTATTTCCCAAAATCTTGCTGAATCAAGTGCACAAAAAACCGGCAACTTGGGTAATGCCAACGAAAGGTTTAATGTTTTTCTATGTGCCATCAATTTTACGTGTTCTATGTGATCGGCAAAAAATGTTTGAATTTCATACGGTTGAAGATTAAGGGTAAAATCATCGAGTTCGATTTTAGATGCGGTAAGAATTGATTGAACCAATTCAAGTGATTTATCAGCTGAATTTTTTATCATTAGGATATATCTTGTTATCATTGGATCGTTTTTTTCCGGTATCAGGTCAATCGATGAAATTATAGCGCTAATGGAGTTTTTCAGATCATGTGAGACAATATTTAATATGTAATCCTTGGTCTGATTAATTTTTAATAGTTCTTTATTTTGACGTTCCATTTTCGAAAAAACATCAACCAATTCAATGTTTTTTAACCGGTATATCTCTGCTTCACGTTCTTTTTTATCGATCTCATACCGTGATTGCATTTCGGTGAATTTTCTTGTTTTATCATTATTATATACTTGCTCATGATTTTGGGTATAACGTTTAAAATATTCCAAGGCATGGGAGTAATTCTTTAATTGTTCCCAAGTATCGGCAAATCCTGCATACAACAGATCTAATATCGAGCAATCTGATGCAAGATTTGCATATGCAAGCGATTTCTCGTAATATTCCAATGATTTCGCATAATCTTCCATGCGGTAATAAATGAATCCGACATTATATAAAACAACCGCAAGGCCATAAACATTGCCGCTTAGTTCACGAATATAGAGGCATTTGAACAAATATTCGAGCGCTGTAGTAAATTGACCGAGATTACGATAGGTATATCCCAAGTTATTATAAAAACTTGAGATCAATTCTGGATCGCTTAGTTCTTCCGCGATCGATAGACCTTGTTTGAGGGGCTCCAAGCATTTATCAAATTGCTGTTGTTCGCTGAAACCTACAAAAATTGCATTATATGCACGAGCAATGACCATACGATCGCGAATTTGCAGACCTAATTTCATCGCTTCATCAAAAAAAAAGGTTGCTTTAAGAAAATCTTTCATTTTACTATAGGCAAGGCCGACAGCTGAATAAGCAAGTCCTTTATACCGTAAATTGTTATGTGATAAAGACAGCGAATCAATACTAAGCAATGTTTCCAAGGCTTTATCATAAATACCCAGATGATAATAACTATATCCCAGTGTATATAATAAATTCGGTAATTGTTGTTTATTTCCCTGCTTTTCAACATGTTCAATACTCTTTGAAGCATATTCTCGGCATAAATCAAAAAGACCGCTATTTAATGTCAACAATGTAAGCTTAGTAAGATATAAGTATTGTTGTTTTAGTGTCTGAGAAGAGGCCAATCTTTTTTCAAACTTTTGAATCAATTCCAAACTTTTTTTATAATTCATATGTATTCATTATATAACCGTTCAAATGAGAACACAATGATATTCTTCGTGAACCGATCAAAAAAGAGGGGAAGACGGATTAAACATTTAGGTGGAAGATTATATTCCTATGTCTTTATAAAAATCATTGGTGTTTTGAAGTATATTTTTCGGGGTCCAGAAATATTGTTCAGGAATGCAACCGCTATCAGTAAGATCGATCCCTTCGTTTTTAAGTAACGTGCATTGCTCAAAAAATCCTTCTCCCTTTAATACAACACAACCGGATTTATTCACAACACGATGCCATGGCAGTGCATATGCCCCTGATGAACTATGTAATATCCGACTAACCTGGCGTGATGCCCTTGAATTTCCCGCAGTTTCCGCAATTGAACCGTAGGACATGACCTTACCGATTGGAATGGCGCGAATGATAGAAATGACCTTGTAAAAAAAATCTGTCGGCATTTATTCCTTGACGGTAAAATATAGTGTCCCGTCATCGCTTGAATAATAGTACACTTTTAGTGCCAATTCATCGGCTTCAGAATTCATGAGCAGCAACGGAATAAATTCGTATCCTGAGACCATGGATGCCTGATGAGAGGTCATTTCTCGAATTCTCAATGTTGGTATCGTGATGATTTCTTTTTGGATCAAATAATTCACGGTTTGAACGATCATGGCGGAGTGATTTAAGTTCGGTAAAAAAGTACGAGTATCCTGTGAAATTAGAGTTTCTATATCGGTTAAGAATAGATCGATCTTTTCATCAAAATGTTGTTTTAAATTCAAAAGATAGCGATTAATGACCTTGTTTGCAGAAATATTTATTATATAATCTTCGTCAAAATCTTCTTTGGGAATAATGATCGACATAAGAAAATCTTCGACTTTTTTTATTCTGCCAACAGTGAGAAGCAGATTGATCAAGGAAAAATCAGAAGAAATCTTTGAGTTCATCTGAAGCATTTCTATCGACAGGTTTAATTTAACCATGATATGCGCCAAATTGTTTTTACTGCATTCTATATCTTTCACGACCGTTCGAATACCGTTGATATACTGAATAAGTACCGTGTTGATATCTTGAGAAATTTTCAGGTAAATATCTTCCATTGTAGCGCCGATTCGTTTCATTAGTGAAATAACCTGTTTCGAATCATTTAATTGCGTTCGATATTCTTCAATGGTCTTTTTCGACAACATTTTTTGTATAGAACTTTTTTCAAGTTTTGCTATCTCATCCGTACAAGCAGTTATGTGATTTGTAATGATTTCTTCGATGCGCGATAATTCCATGCGTATCGGCGAAAAACCCATAACGTTGATATTGCCCGGAACGATACCGAGGGTCTTATCTTCTAGAAGAGAATCAATTGTGAATTGAGTCAGTTTTTCACAAACATATTCAAAGTTTTTAAAATGCGCTTGAGCATAATCATTGAGTTTCCCGTTTTTCAGGAATATTTTTTTTAACTGTAATGCTATCAAGCTGGTATCTGATTTAATTTTTTGGAAATCTTCTTCTATAATAAGCCAATTAATGATAAAGGCAGAGGTCTTCATTGAATTATTCGGGGTGTTATTATTGTCCATCGTTCCTCCTTCTCTGAGTATAGGCAAGCATTCAATGCATGCAAGGAAAAAATACTGTTTATTATAAACCTTTTATAAAAGTTAGTAATGATTGTGTTTTTCGCCGATGCATTTCTTTAAAAATGTCAAATAAAACTAAAGTATCATATGAAGCGCCGTGAGCAGCGTTCGCATCAAACGGTATCCCGTAGAATTGTGCGGTCTCAGAAAGATTGGGGTATTTAAAACCGCCTCCGTTTCGGGGGATAGCCAGTATATCGGTATTGCTTTTCATAGTGCAGAATTGTCTGTCCATCGGCAGAGAAATAAATGATGCGTCGAAGGAAATGTTATGTGCAACCCAATGAGTTATATCTTCGGCGAATGAAATAAAATCACCGTCATCAATAAAATGAGGTGAGTAATGTTCGCTGCGGCGTAAAAATGCTATTTTATCAATGGTCAATCCGTGGATTTTAACCGCTTGATAATTTACTTCTTCTTTGGGAAAATAATACCGGTGAAATACATCGGTAGGAGAAAAAAATACACCGTCATACGTACATTTCAGGCAATATGCTTCTACCACGCTTGCGGGATAAAAACCATTCGTTTCAAAATCAAAAAATACGATCTTAGGGATTACAGGATCATCGTCAAATAAATTCGGCATAATTTACTTCATCCCTAGCCAATGAACCAATCTGTCCTTTACAAACCCCATTGATGCCGATAATGCTAAGGATGCAGAGTTTGACGGTTCAATATGCAAAAACGGCAAATCGCCTGAATTGCGAACAGCTTGGATAACATAAGCAGAGACGGCTCTTGCAAACCCGTGACCCTGAAATTCGGGTAATGTTTGTAAAACGCCTATCGCATTGTCATCATGGGTCATACACCATGCGATCAATCTTCCGTTTATTTTGATACCGGCGCTCGGGCCATTGGCGATACGCTCGCGAAGATATTCTTGTGTCAAATATTGTTTATATGTAGCGACCTCATAGATCGCCGAAGCATCACCGGTTTGTAGTGGCCGAACAATTGTTGTGTCGACGGTAATCGAAACTGAAGCCGGTAAATAGAATCGATATGTGCTCATTTTCCAGATTACTTCCCGATTATGAGAGAGAATGGGAATAAAGTTGTCTTCTACCACAGCAAAATTATTGTATTTTAAACAGTGTTCAGTATTGATAATATCCAATTCGGCGAGAGAGTCACTACTCAAAAAAACCCATTCTCGGTCGCTGGTGCCAACGATCATAACTGATTTACCGCACGAATGAATGGAGGAGATCGGATTGTTTTTTAAAAACCCGAGGCAGTTGGCATTCCGTACCGGATCTTGATTGAGAAGATCTATTGTTTGGTTGATCACTGTTGATGTTACTGTTTCTTTTTGCTTTCTGTTGCCCATTCGTTCCAAACTTCCGGTTTCAAGCCGACAACGGCTTTTGTTTTGAATCGTACGATCGGAGTGGTCAGCAGTAACGGATGTTCCAGAAGTTGTTCACGAACATCGTGTACCATATACTGTAGGTTTAAACGTTCATATTCTTTGGAATTTTTATTGAGCAAATCATCTAGTTTAACGGTCAGCAGTATACTGTCGAGTTCTCCTTTTGATACTGCCTTTTGTGAAAGATCAATGAATTGAATTTTAACGGTTCGTTCTTTGAAAAAACGTATCGCTTTTTGCGTATCTTTGCATTTTGCGGTTCCGAAAACTTGAATCATGTGTCTACAGATTTATCGGTTGTTGGAAATTATGAACAAATGTACCATGAACCACGAGTAATACAATTATTAATGCCAAAGACACCAGCGTACAGATAATACAAATGATGGCTTCAGTACGGTCCATCTCGGCATAAGCGTAACGTAACGGATAATAAATCGGAATCAGGAATGCTTTTTTGAAAAAATCCGGTTTAAAGATTTTAATATGTCTGTATATATGCCATTGGATCAGAAGAAAAAAGAATATTACGAGAATAAGTAAAAGCATTGAGTGTTTCTCTAAAAAAGTCGGTGAATTAATGATTATATTCATTTGTTCATCCATATAGTACCTCCATTTATATTTTAAACGAATGATATGGCAAAGTCAAGCACAACAAAGCACAACAAACATAAAACGGCACACACTATGTAATTGCCCGTTTTTTGGTACATTTGCCGGTAGTAATTTTTTATCTCAGCGTATTATCAGTAAAAAATATTGACAAATCCTTCTATGTAATTTAGTGTAGCCGTAGAAAAAGTAAAGGAGAATTAGTATGTTTCGTTCAGTTCTATCTAATTTGTTTCCCCAGGATGCCCCTTTAAAATTACTTATTCAACATGCAGACATTCTTGACGAGCTTGGGAAAAAACTTTTACCGCTGACAGAACGTTATTTTAAAGGAGAAGATATTACTGAAATGGTTGAATATATCTGTCGGCGTGAACATGAAGCTGATGAGATCAAATTCAAATTGCGTAATGTATTGAAAAGCAGTGTAAAAGTACCGTTTGCCATAAAAAGTATGTTGGATTACCTGCATTATCAGGATGACCTGATCGATGCTGTTGAGGACATCGCCCTTAAAATGAGTCTCAACCGCGTAGAAGGTCTCGATGAAGAAATAAAATTGAAATTTATCGAAATGGTAAAACAAGTTGAACGTTCTGTCGATCTTCTTCAGGATATGGTCACAGACCTTCGTCGGGTACTTGATTCGTCATTTGCAGATAAATTCATACAGAGGGAAGAACGGGATTATGCAGAGATAGACAGAATTGAAAATGTGGTCGACGAATTGTCTCTTGAGATAGGCAAATGGATGTATGCGAAGAAAAAAATACTGAATCCGATCGATCTCATTTTTTTCCGTGAGATGGTTGGTATACTGGGTGACATGACCGATACTGCAGAAAATACCGCAGAAATATTACGTGCATTTTTAAAATAACAGAAAGGCATTATAATGAGTCCGGAAACAATTTTAATAGTTGCAGCGATAATCGCCTTTGTAATGGCAATGTCGATCGGGGCAAATGATGTTGCAAATTCGATGGCTACGGCAGTCGGAGCAAAAGCGATCACGATCAAACAGGCATTAGTAATTGCCGGCTTGCTTGAATTTGGCGGCGCATATCTTTTTGGCTCAAATGTTACCGATACAATTAAATCCGGGATTTTCAATGTTGATCTGATAACAAAGATGCCCGACGGAAACACTATGTTTATTGCCGGTGCATTTGCGGCCATAACAGCTGCCGCGTTGTGGGTTTTTATAGCCACATTTTTTTCCATGCCTGTCTCGACAAGCCATTCGATCGTCGGCGCTATGGCAGGCTTTGCAATAGTCGCGTTTGGTTGGGAGACCGTCAAATGGGCAAAGATCATTTTTATTGTGGCAAGCTGGTTCATATCTCCGTTTCTCGGCGGATTAGTTGCGTTTGGTATCTTTAAACTTATTTCATGGCTTATACTTCATAGGGTATCGCCTTTTGCTGCAGCAAAACGGGTCGGCCCAATGCTGGTTGGCGTAACAATGTTGTCTATTTGTATCTTGTTTTGTGTAAGTGTGCTTCCTGCCGGAACGATTAGTATCGGATATTCGTGGTTACTATCGATTAGTATTGGTTTGATTTCCGGTATCGTGACAAAGCTATTGTTACAACGTATACAATCCACTGAAGACGAATTTCAATCAGTTGAACAAATTTTCAAACGATTACAGGTTTTTACATCATGTTATGTTTCATTTGCTCACGGAGCGAACGATGTGGCCAATGCGATCGGTCCTCTTGCCGCTATCTATGCTATCGTTAAGTTGGGCTCAATCAGTGCAAAAGCGCCGATCCCGGGCGAGTTGCTTGTTTTAGGCGGATTGGGGATATCATTGGGAGTATTTTTATTAGGTTATAAGGTCATGAAGACGATAGGAGAAAATATTACAGAGATCAATAATACGCGAGGTTTTGCGATCAATATCGGCACGGCAACAACCGTTTTAGCGGCCTCTTCATTAGGCTTGCCGGTTTCTTCGACACATACTGTTGTCGGAGCCGTAGTTGGTATCGGCTATGCGCGCGGCGTTGAAGCTGTGAATTTCGGGATACTCAAACAAATTGTGGTCTCCTGGGTTATTACCGTTCCGATAGCCGCATTTACATCCGCGTGTCTTTTTGCAATATTTGTGAAAATCGTCTGATATGCGCAGAAGCAGAATGCGTTCTATAACGATCCCGCCTTCTTTATGGGCGGGATTCGTATTGCAATGGTCGGAAGAGACGGGGTTTCCAGAGCAATGGACTCACTTTAAAACCGATAAACCCCTCGTGATTGAATGTTGTTGCGGGAAGGCAGAATTTCTTGTGGAAGAAGCAAAGAAATACCCGCAAAAACAATTTGTCGGCATAGATTATGCCGAGCCGGTATTGCAGCGAGCAGTAAAGCGGATTTATGAATCCGGTTTGCAAAACATTCGTTTGTTTCTTAATGATATCGGCGATATCTTTACTCATTTAGCTGATTCAATCGAGTTGGAAAGAATTTATATCAATTTTCCTGACCCGTGGCCCAAAAAACGCCATTGGAACAGGAGAATAATCAATGGCGATACCTTGCGAAAAATCCATAGCCGTATGTCTATAGACACTGAGCTTATCATGGTCACGGATCATGACGGATATGCCGAATGGATCGAAGCATGTTTAAACAGTCTTGATTTTTTTACGCCTATTGGGGATACGTGGTACAGCGATGATATGCCGGAATTTCATGATTCAACCTACATGAACAAAGCCCGTGAATGGGGGCATCGATTTTATTTTTTCCGTGTGAAACGTTCCGATTAAGTGAATCATTATTTATGAACTATTCCTTTGACAAGAATATAGATGATCGATAAAATAACAGTCGTTCAAAAAAGCTTAAACAAAAAAAGGAGTTGACTATGGAATTCAAGAATGTAACGATCGTGAAAAAAGCGAATGTGTATTTCAACGGAAAAGTGACCAGCAGAACGGTATTGTTTTCGGACGGGTCAAAGAAAACCCTTGGCGTGATGCTTGCAGGCGACTATGAGTTTAAAACCGGAGCGGCAGAGTTGATGGATACTTTAGGTGGTGCGGTTGAAATTCAATTGGCCGATCAAACCGATTGGCGTGAATATAAAGAAGGCGAATCCTACAGCGTACCGGCAAATTCAAGTTTTAAACTGAAAGTTAAAGATATCTACGATTATTGTTGCACCTATATCAGTTGAACAGAGTCGTAATGCCTGATTTGCACGATGCTTTCGGTCAAGTATTATTGGATTATTATAAATCGGGAACGGTTATACCTCATATTATTGAGCGTTGCGACGGGTATATTGATACCGATAATGCCGATTTTTATTTCCAACCGTTTGATGCGTGGATGGATGTAGAAAGAGAAGCTATAGGCCATGCTTTCGGCAACATTCTTGATGTCGGTGCCGGGGCAGGCAGGGTATCGTTATACTTACAGGAAAAAGGTCTTTTCGTAACAGCGCTTGATAATTCTCCGCTTGCGATGGAGGTTTGTAAACTTCGCGGTGTCAACCAAACGTTATGCAAACCTTTTATGTCTTTATCAAAACGAGACGGTATTTTTGATACGCTTGTACTGTTCGGAAATAATTTCGGATTATTTCAAAGCCGGCATAAAATGTTGGACCAATTAGTAAAATTGAACCGAATCATGCCTGATAACGCACTGATAATTGCTCACGTATTAGATCCATACCGAACTGATCTCCCCGAGCATCTTACTTATCAACGGACCAATCGTGATCTGTGCCGTATGAGCGGACAAGTTCGTATAAGAATACGGTATAAAACTCTGAAGACTCCCTATTTTGACTATTTATTCGCTTCTCAAGAAGAAATACTCGATATTGTTAAGAATTCTGCCTGGCACGTAGAAAGATTTATTGGAACGGACGCGCAGTATTGTGTATTGTTGCGTAAATGACGCCGTATCGTTATTGTTTTTTTCAACAGTCGCTTGACAAGGGCTGTTTTAAATGTTAGCATTTTAATAACGATAAGGAAGGTGCATATGAAGATTTCAGCTAAAGTGCGATATGCGGTTAAGATACTTGTCGATATTGCACTTGAAAAAGATAACTCCTTGACGATTAGTTCGATAGCGAAGCGCGAAAATATATCCAATAATTATTTGCGCCAATTGGTCATGCTCATGGTACAGGAAGGTATCCTGAAGACCTTGCGAGGAAAAAACGGCGGTGTATTCCTTGCAAAAGAACCTAAAGACATAACCGTTTACTCGTTATACCGTTTGCTTGAGGGAGAACTCTTTATCAGTGATTGCCTGAAACCGATAGTTCATTGTGAGAGCAGTCATAATAAACCGTGTTTTATTTCCGATATTTGGAACGAAGTGAACAAAGCTGTCATCCAAGTATTAACTACGATGACTTTGGCCGATATCCTCGAAAAAGGAGAGGAATACTACAATGTTTGAAGAATTAAAAGAAGAAATAATAACACTAAAAAAAGAAAAAAATGCCATAATCGTTGCTCATAACTATCAAAATCCGGAAATTCAGGATATTGCTGATTTTTTAGGTGATTCATTGGAACTATCGAAAAAAGCCAAACAATTCGAATCTGATCTCATTGTATTCTGCGGTGTTAGGTTCATGGCGGAAAGCGCTAAAATTCTAGCACCGGATAAAACAATACTATTGCCGAACAGTGATGCCGGATGCCCGATGGCTGATATGATCACCGCCGATAATGTTAAGATGATTCGCGAACAATATCCGGATCATACGATCGTTGCTTATGTGAATACCAGTGCAGAGGTAAAAGCTGAGGTGGATATTTGTTGTACGTCAGCAAATGCAGTGGATATTGTGGAAAAAGTACCAAATGACAAAATCTATTTTCTTCCTGATAAAAACCTTGGTACATGGGTAAAGCGGCAGACAAAAAAGACCGTCGAATTATGGCCGGGCTTTTGTTTTGTACATAACAGAATGACCACCACAGACGTTATGAGCGCAAGAACTGAACATCCTGACGGTGTCGTGATCGTTCATCCGGAAGCTCCAATTGACGTGCTAGATCTTGCGGATGCGGTTTTATCAACGGGACAAATGATAAAATATGTAGCATCATCGGAAAAGAAAAAATTTCTTATCGGTACCGAGCAGGGTATGATCTATAAACTGAAAAAAGATTTCCCGGATAAAGAATTTTATACAATGGGAAGAATCTTTACGTGTTCAAATATGAAAAAAACAACACTTCAAGACGTGAAACATGCTTTGGAGACCGGTAGGGAAGCAATTAAGTTAGATAAAAACCTCATGGACAGAGCTCGCAAGTCCCTTGAAAACATGTTAATGTTATACTAAATGATATCAATGAGTGTTAAAATCACATGAGATATATTTACTAAGCATAGAAAAATTAATTAAAATGAACATTTTTCTTCTTATGTTGAAACAAAAGTTCTAAAGATACTGTCATATAGTTAAAGAAAGAAAAGGAGGCGCATATGAGAAACATTTTGTTTTTGATGCTTGCCGCAATGACGATCACGGTCGGGATACTTGCTGACAGCGGTTTTATGTATGGTACCGTTACGACCCACGATGATAAGAAATATACCGGGTATATTCGTTGGGGCGGAGAGGAAACTTTTTGGTTTGACGAATTCAATGCAGTTAAATTAGAAAACCCTTTCTTGAAACATCTTTCTAAGAAAGATAAACGTTTATTGCGTGACAGCCGCGGTGATGATGATGTGACATTCAGCATTTTTGATATTCATATAAAAAGTTTTAACAAATCATCATATACCCATCAGTTCGTCTGCAGATTCGGTGACATCAAACGTATCGAAGGAGAAGACGAGATTATAGTAACTTTGAAAAATGGTGAAGAGCTTGAAGTAGGAGATAACTCTAATGATATCGGGGCAAAATTGACCATTCAAGACGAAAAGATCGGAAAGATCAATGTTCGTTGGGAACGCGTAGAATCTGTGGAGTTTTCTGCACCTCCGGCTGATACATTCAAAGAACGCCCGTTATATGGTACAGTCACCAGTGAAGACGGCAGTTTTACCGGTTTTATTCAGTGGGACAGCCAGGAGCGTCTTGCATCTGATGAGCTTGACGGCGATACTGAAGACGGACAAGTATCTCTAATAATGGGTGAGATCCGCACTATGGAAAAAAAGCGCAATGGGTTATTAGTAAAAACTACCGATAAACAAGAATATTATATGACGGGTACTACAGATGTCGGTAGCGAGAACCGCGGCATATGTATCACAACACCTGATGGCGTAATCACTGAAGTATCGTGGGATTCATTTAAGAAAGTAGAATTTTCCGATAAGGTTCCGGCTATGATCGGGTATAAAGATTATCCTAACACAAAACGTTTGAAAGCAGTTGTTACGACGCAAGAAGGCGAAAAAGTTGAAGGATTGATAGCTTATGACCTTGATGAAAGCTGGGATTTTGAGAGTCTTGAAGGAAAAATCGACGGCGAAGAAGTTGAACATCGTGTGCCGTTCCGCTTGATCTCCTCGATCCAGCTCAATGATGACGGTGAAGCAACCGTTACTTTAAAGAATGAAAAAAAGATCGAATTTACTGACGGTCAGGACGTTACGGATATGAATCAGGGCTTGCTTGTATTCAAAAACGACACGGATAAAAAGCCCCGATACATCCCTTGGGATGAAATAAAATCTGTGACCTTCTGATATGAATCCGAATCCGTCTTCCCCCAGCAGCGTCGGGGGAAGACGGTTACTTGGTGTCGGTATTGAATTGAAGCTGATATAATTTTTGATACAGATCAGATGATTCAAGAAGCTGTGCATGTGAACCGATCCCCGAAATCTGTCCCTTATCCAAAACAATGATCTTATCAGCATTAAGGATTGTCGATAAACGATGTGCTACAACAAAAGTTGTACGGTTTTTAATTAAATTATCGATGGCATTTTGAACATATTTTTCCGATTCGCTGTCTAGAGCAGATGTCGCTTCGTCAAGGATCAGTATTTTCGGATTGGTCAGTAACGCGCGTGCTATTGCAATGCGTTGGCGTTGCCCGCCTGAAATCTTTACTCCGCGTTCGCCTATCTCAGTGTCATATCCATTATCCATTGCTAAAATAAAATCATGGGCGTATGCTGCTTTTGCTGCATTTATAACGTCATCGTCTGAGGCATCAGGTTTACCGTAAGAAATATTGGATCGTATAGTACCTGAAAAAAGAAAATTGGTCTGACTGACAACGGCCAAATGACTACGTAAGTTTGATAACACGTAGTCTTTTAAAGGCGTATTATCAATGAGGATTTTGCCGTCGGTAACATCATAAAGGCGCGGGATCAAATTGACGAGTGTGGTTTTACCGCTTCCGCTCGGGCCGACCAACGCAATGACCTCTCCCGGTTCGGCAGTTAAAGATATATTTTCAAGAACTGCTGTATCATCATAAGAAAACGAAACATCTTTAAATTGCACAGAACCTTTGATCGTGTCTTTAACACAAGTTCCTTGCGAGGCAAGGATCGGATTATCACTGTCGATGATCTCAAATATGCGTCCGGTGGCGGCTGCCGTTTGTTGTAACATGACGTTCAAGCTTGATAATCTGCGAATAGGATTTGATGCAATTGATGCGGCAGTAAAGAACATCATAAAATCGCCATAGGTGATCTTTCCGTTCAAGACATCTTTCCCGCCAAACCAGAATATTATCAATAGTGCCATAAATCCCAATACTTCTATAATAGGTATCGTCAGTGTCGTGATCTGGTGGATATTGATCATTTTTTTCAAATATATTTTATTGACGGTTTCATATTTCGCTTTTTCCCGGTTTTCAGATGAGAATAATTTTATAACTTCAATGCCTTGCACCGATTCTTGCAAAACCGAGACCGTATTCGCAAGCATTGATTGTGCAGTTATCGTAACGCGTTTTGTAAATTTACCCAAATAATATATGATGATGACAATCAACGGTAAGACAATTCCCATAACAAGCAGCAGTTTTGCATTAGCTTTGAACATCAGCACAATCGCAATGATCAATGTCGCGGTTTGCATGACCAAATCGACCATACCGTGGCGCATAAAGTTCATCAACATTGCAGTGTCATTGGTCAATCGCGACAATATTTCGCCGCTGGAAGTGTTTTTGAAATATGAGGTCGGTAAAAACATCAATTTATTGAAGACATCGTTCTTTAACCGGTACATCATGTTTTCAGCCAAATAATTAAGAGTAAAATCCTGTCCGAATTTTGAAAAGAAGATACCGAGGGCTATAATAAATCCGCTGAAGATGACCAATTTCATGCTGTCTGCATCTTTAAGACCGTAATCGGTAAAGTATTTCATAATAAATGCCAGAGAATTCTGAGCTGCAGCCAGAGCTAACATGAAAATTATGGCAAAGGGAATGAACGCGGCTGACGATTTTATATATATGAGCAAACGCCTAAGTTCTTTCATGTGTTATCCTTTTCTTATTTAAAGGTCTTTTTTTGCTGGCTGAGGATTATCCAAGTGCTTGCAGCGAAGATAACAATATTCGGTATCCAGGCGGCAATTGAAGAAGGGATCTTCCCCGATATACCCAAAGATTTGAAGACGGCGAATATTCCCCAAAAACAAAAGAATATCCCGAGCGAATAACCTACGATCGAACCAAAGCCGATCTTCGGCTTTTTTATACAGAGGCTTAGTCCCAAAAGAGCGACCAGCATGGGTAACATCGGAAACGAGAAATGCATATTGTATTCAACGATGTAAGGCGCAACGTCACTGCCTGTGCGGCGGCGTTCGCTGATGAACCGTGCCAGCTCCAATGCATTCATTTCTCGTGGTGTTTTCGCTTCTTTACTGAAATCTGAAGGTTTTTCGGAAATTTTCAGTAAAAGCATCGGGATCGGCTGTGTGATCATGACCGGTACCTCCACACCGTCTTCAAACGCTTTGATATAGACATCATAAGCAACCCATCCGCGGTCGGTATATTCAGCTGTTCTGAATGTATACATAGTACGCATGAGAATGTTCTTTTCAAATTTTTCAATAGAAACATTGGATATCACTTTATTGGTGTCATCATAAAGAGCTATATCGTAAAATAAGCCTTTTTTCCCGCGTAAGGTAATCCGGGTCCTGCTGAGATCGTTTCTGAATGCGTCGCTTTTTGTTTTGATCGATGTTTTTAACCGTGATATTTCATAGTTGGCGGGTGATACCAGCGTTTCGGTCAGTAAGAATGAAAAAATGCTGACGCAAAATGCAAGGACAAGGAGGGATACGGAAATTCGTAAAAAACTTAACCCGGAATTGAACAGAATGACGATCTCATTTGTTTTGACCAGGCGGTGAATGGTATAGATCGTTGAAAAAATGGTCGCAACCGGTAAAATATAGCCGAGCATTGTCGGTGTTTTGATCAAATAATAATAAAAATACATATACCATTTTACGTGATTGTCGAGAAACATAGACAAATCCTGAATAAGGTCGGTGAGTATGAATATGACAAGAAACGTCAATGTTGTATAAAAAAAGGTTGTCAGAAACTGACGGGTTATATATCTATCGATTAAATTTATTCTTAACATATGCTTCGACCTTGCGTTGGAGGTTGGTAAATACTTCCATAGATATATAAAAATGACCTTTCCATAATAAATAGGACAAAAAACACGCTATCGGGAACAAGATGATATTCCCTGCCCAGATCGCTAAAAACGGTGCCACAAACCCTCTGTCACCGAGATCTTCGCCACCGATCAGCGTGATCCAGTAAAATATGAATACGACGATGCTGATGATATAGGAGTGGTTTTTCTGTCGTGTCCTGGTCATCAATCCTAATGCGAAGGCAATGGTTGCAAAGATAAGGGGCATGAATGCAAGGGAGTATTTTTTATGATATTCAATAAGCATTTGATTGATATTATCGGTCTCCCTTTTTATTGAGCGTTCAACCGATTTTAATTGTTTTTTCAGGTTTTTCATTTCTTTTTCCGACAATGATTTATCGTTCATTTTCTTTTGATATTCCTTTTGCATTTTCACTATAGGGATCATTTTTTGTTTTAACAGCGCGATCTCGTCTTTCAACTCATTATTGGTGAACTCTCGTGCGCTTTTTGTGGTGACAAAATCTGTCGTAAGGGTTTTATCGTACTGAACGGCGATCTCCTGATTATAAAAATCAATCTTTTTTAATTGTTCGGGGTGATTATTGTCTATCTCATACATCGTGCCGTCGTGAAGCTCCATATGCATGATAGCATCTTCGGGATACATGGTCAGGATACCTTCCTGTGCAACAATGGTTTTAGACGGGAAACCTTTTGCGTCATGTTCATAGATAAGGATGTTTTTTAATTTGCCTTCCCTGAAATAGGCTTTTTCAATATAAATACTATACTTATCGATCTCCGCAAATGTATTTTCAACCAATTGCGAGGCAGGTTTCTTCATTTTTATTTCCATGAGTATCTTTCGCGCTTCAATCGTTGTCTTAGGCAGAATATTGGCATTAAAGTATGTAAGGCCGAGAGTCAACAATAAGGCTATCAATAATGGCACACGGAAAAAACGAAAAGGATTGATACCACAGGAATATGAAGCGATGATCTCGTTGTTTGCAGAGAGCTCGGTAAAAATAGTAAGATAACTTACAATAACGGCCATCGGGATCGTCAGTGCCACAAATGAAGGTATAAGATACCATAATACTTCAATGACCATCGTGATCGGCACGCCCTTTGTAATGACCTGATCGGCTATCTCAAATAATCGGTTGATCAACAAAAGAAGTGTGATCACTATAAAATTGACGATATAGACCGGAACGATCTTTTTCAGTAAATATCGGTCAAAAAGATGAATTCTGAACAACTGCATATGCAGGAGTATAGCTAAAAATCAAAAAACCGCAAGCCAAATGCATTCTTTGCTCTAAGAATCTGTTGTAAGAATGTGCTTGAATAATAACAAGTCAATGCTAAACTTATACGTGTTAATTAATCACGAAAGGGGTGGCTATAATGGGACGTGTTTTTTTCTTGATTATTCTTCTTGTTGCTTTATTTTCTTTTTCGTTTGCTCAAACGGGATCAGGTGAATTTGGTAAGACATCGTATGTTCAGGCTGCATTGAAAGGGGATATTTATTTTTTACCGGAAGGTGCTGACATGCTTCCCGATTTTTCAAAATTGAAACCGGTCGGCAGTATTTATACAAAACAGTTGAATATTGCTCCGCGTAGTTTTGAAAGCGGTTTTCCGGGAGTTACCGACCGCACTGAATGGTTTGCGATTCAATACAACGGCGCTTTTTCCGCGAAAGTAGCCGGTAATTATGCTTTCAGGCTGTTGTCCGATGATGGTTCGAAGTTATACATCGACGGGAAACTTATCATTGATAATGACGGAGTACACGGCCCGTCTGATGTAGGGCAATCGGTCGATCTGACCGTTGGTATTCATACGATACGTGTGGAATATTTTCAGGGTCCCCGCTATGATATAGCATTACAATTGTTTATGGCGGCACCGGGGGCGGATGAAACGCTTTTTTCGGCCGATGCCGAATTACCGGGTAAAACTTCTGATTTCGGAGCTTCAGAAAAGATCATAGGCGCTTTTAAAGGTGATATTTACAATATACCTGAGAAAACGTCAAAACTGCCGGTATTTTCACAATTACAACCGGTCGGTTCGATCTACACAAAAAAGATTGATATTTCTCCGAGACGTTTTGACGGCGGGTTCCCCGGCGTGACCGACAGGACAGAATGGTTTGCCATTCAATACAACGGCGCTTTTTTAGTTAAAACGTCAGGTACCTATACATTCAGGATCCATTCAGACGACGGATCAAAATTGTATGTTGACGGAGAACTGATAATTGATAACGACGGGATCCACGGCCCATTAAGTAAAAACGGCACGGTAAATTTGAATATGGGTGTTCATTCCGTTCGAGTGGAATATTTCCAAGGGCCGCGTTACAATATAGCTCTTCAGTTGTTTGTGACCGCTCCGGGCAGCAAAGAGACGATTTTTGCTTCAGATGCTGAGGCAAACGGCGGAAATAATGATACCGGTAAAACATCGGATTTCGGCGGAGCGTCGAAAATCGCTGCTGCTTTTAAGGGAGAAATATATGATCTTCCGGTGAATACGAGAAAGTTGCCGGATTTTTCTCAAATGAAACCTGTAGGAACTATTTACACGAAAAAGATCGACATTGCTCCTCGTCGTTTTGACAGCGGTTTCCCGGGTGTTACCGATAAAACGGAATGGTTCGCCATTCAGTACAACGGAGCTTTTTTTGTCAAAGCTGCGGGTAGTTACAAATTCCGTTTATTATCTGATGACGGTTCTAAGCTCTATATAGACGGTAATCTTATCATTGATAATGACGGCACACACGGTCCGTCAAGTAAGATCGGTACTGTTGACCTGAACATGGGTGTACATGCTATCCGGCTTGAATATTTCCAGGGACCGCGTTATGACATAGCATTGCAGTTGTTTGTTACTGCGCCGGGATTTGCCGAGACCATATTCGCAACCGATGCCGAGCCGCAAGACACAACAAAAACTACTACGACAAAAACAACCGACACATCTTCGGATTTCGGCGTAAAGACCGTTATCCCGGGCGCATTCAAGGGGGAGATATACTTATTACCTGAGAATACTCCTAGACTTCCCGATTTTTCAAAATTGAACCCTGTCGGTACCATTTATACCAAAAAGATCGATATTTCGCCGCGTAAATTTGAGAGCGGTTTCCCCGGCGTTACCGATAGGACCGAATGGTTCGGTATCCAATATAACGGCGGTATCTTTATCATGAAGGGCGGCATGTATTCTTTCCGCTTACTTTCTGATGACGGCTCGAAGCTCTATATCGACAATAAACTTGTCATTGACAACGACGGCCTGCATCCTCCTCAGGACAAAACGGGACAAGTGCAATTGAAAATGGGTATGCATTTTATTCGTGTTGAATATTTCCAAGGACCGCGTTACGACCTTGCGTTACAGCTGTTCCTTACGCCTCCGGGAGGAAAAGAACAGATATTCCAGACCCGCTGATTGTTAATATTTTCGCGTAATGACGGGGGGGCATCTGTCTCCCCGTTTTTTTTGCAACATATTCATACTATTTCGTATTACTAAAGAGTCTTGGCTATTGCCGGTTTCGTATTTTTGTTGTATAGTTTTTTTCGGTCGATTTGTATCAACAAAAGGAGATTAACAATGCATGCTGTTTATGAGATCATTAAAAAATGGAATCATGATGCAGAACCCATACTATCCGGTTTATTCCCGAAGATCGAAGCAATTGCAAAAAACGGTTCAAACGGATCAGGAGCTTGGAAAGAATTCATAACGGGGCTTGCCGCATGGATTGTCGTTCTTGATGAGATTTCTTGCGAACTCAGTGACGGAAAATGGAAAACGCTACCCGTTTCACGATTGAAAGAGATCAACCACGTATTATATGGCGAATTAAAAAATTATGAACGGTCTTTTGCTAATCCTCGTTTTGCCGTAGAAAAACTCGGAGACCGTTACGGACAACTTGCAGCTTACGGTGCAACGCAATTCAGACGGTGCATAGTGTTTCATTTTGAAGACAAAGCATATAAACTTGCGGAAATGTACCAATTGTTGATCGATATCAATGATGCCTTCAATGCCGGCGTACCGGACTATGATGCTCTTAAAAAACTGATCACGCGTTCTGTCACGTCGCTTTCACCGGAAAAGACAGCGGCGGAACTATTTGACCGTTTCTCTCAAGACCATACGTTCTTAAAGGACCTTATTGACTCAAGCGATCTTTCAAATGATCGTTACCTCTATATGTACGGAGATCATATAACTGAACATGAATTAAAAGTTGCCGCGTTTCTTCGTGCCTATCCAGAAGCGAAACTTGAAAAACTTGCTTCGACGATCGTGGACGCATATATACGGGGATTTGAGAACGCCCGAAAGAACTATCGGAAAAAGAAGACCGCTTTTCTCTATACATTTGCGGGATATGAATTGTTGACCCGTCGAATAATGGCTCTCTTGCGGGAAAAAGGATTGGAACCGTTGTTTAACGGCGTAACATCCACCGCATGCAACCGTCAGTATGCCTATGACCATCGGTTTGACGAAGCGCTCTATCTGGATAATGAGTTTATGGAAAAAAGAATTGCGACCTATCTCAAGGCAAACGAACTGTGCAGCAATTTTCTTGCCGACTATTCCGGTGCCGTATATGTGGAAACCTTCGGCGAGGAACCGTTTGCTCCCGAGTCAAAGAAAGAAAATCTTGTGCTGTCGAAAGAACAACAGCAAATTCGACAACAATTGAACGGAAAACTGGGCGAGATTCGTGAAAAATTCATGCCTCGCACCGAAGGCAGCTTCAATATCACTGCCTTTCCGTCACCGGAGATCGGTGATCGTTTTGAAGAAATATTTGCCGACACATGCGAGATCAATATGCTGGACACGATTGAGTATGAAAAAATGCAGCAATGCATGATCGATGAGCTTGATAAGGCTGAATATGTTGAAATAAAAGGTGTTGCCGGAAACCGTACCGATCTGCGTGTTGCCATGCAGAAACTTGCCGATCCTTCGAAACAAACGAATTTCGTCAACTGCGGAGCCGATGTGAATGTACCGGTCGGCGAGGTGTTTACCTCTCCGCAGTTAAAAGGCACTACCGGCACGCTGCATGTTCCCGAGACCTTTCTTGACGGATTGAAATACAGCGATCTTGAGATCATGTTTACCGACGGTTGGGTGACCGGCTACAATTGCGGAAATTTTGCCGATGACGGTGAGAATAAAAACTATATTGAAGAAAATCTGCTTTTCCCCCATAAGACGTTGCCACTCGGCGAATTTGCCATCGGCACAAACACACTGGCTTACGTGATCGCTCAAAAATACGGTATTATCGAAAAAATGCCGGTGCTCATTGTCGAGAAGATGGGACCGCACTTTGCGATCGGAGACACGTGCTTCTCTCATGAAGAAGATTTTGTCGTATATAACCCGATTGACAATAAAGAGATCACTGCACGCGATAATGACAAATCTCTACTGCGCAAGACCGATATGCAGCAGGCGTATACTTTCGTGCATACAGATATCACGCTGCCGTATGAGGGTATCGGCGCCATCACGTCTGTTCATGCCGACGGAACACGCGTAGAT
This sequence comes from uncultured bacterium, assembly GCA_964539615.1. GTDB lineage: Bacteria > Macinerneyibacteriota > Macinerneyibacteria > Macinerneyibacteriales > CAYRFE01 > CAYRFE01. The sequence goes on along the minus strand of CAZIJP010000001.1, from coordinate 8,672 downwards.
ATCATCAAGAACGGCAGGTTTGCATTGAAGGGCACCGAAGAATTAAACAAACCTCTTGATAATAAACGATAAGAGACCTTTTAATACTGAACAGCGGAGTTTTCTCCGCTGTTTTTTTTAATTATTGTCATTATTTACAAGAATGGACGAATACACCAAGATATCAGTCGTCTTTGTGTATTTCCTTTGAGATGTTGAATTTACGTTCCTTTGTGCTTCCGGAAACGCCCGTTGATTTAATTTTTGCTTTGCTTTGCTGGATCTGACGTAGAAGCTTATTGTAAGAATTCCACCGATCCTCGGAAAGTTCGCCTTTTTGTAATGCCGCCTGCACGGCACAACCCGGTTCGGTCTCATGGCGGCAACTACGAAATTTGCAATGCATTGATAGAGCGTCGATTTCCTCGGAAATATCACTGAATACCTGCTTCAACGTTTCTTCATCTGAAGACAATTGTATCTCGCGAATACCGGGCGTATCAATGATGATACCGCCTTGCTCAAGAATGATCATCTCTTTATGGGATGTGGTATGTTGCCCTTTGTCTTTATAATCGGATATATCCTGTACGAGCATTTTCTCATACCCGACGATCTTATTGATCAACGTCGATTTACCGACACCCGATGAGCCCAACAGAACCATGGTTTTATTGGACGACCAATACTGTTCAAGCTCTTCCAACCCTTTGTTCTTTACCGTGCTGATACAATGAACCGGCACATCAACGGCTATGGTCTTTATTGCAACAAGTTTTTCGGCGATCTCTTTTTTTGTGCACAGGTCGGTCTTTGTAAGCAGGATCACCGGAGAAGCGCCGCCGTCCAAGACCATGCTTAGATAGCGTTCGATCCTGCGAATATTAAAATCAAGATTGAGCGATGTAACGATAAAAGCGATATCAATATTGACGCCTAATATCTGTTCGCCTTTGTTGAGTTTGGAATATTTTTTTTGATCCGGATTTTTATTCTCACTATTGTGAAACACTCCGTCGCCTCTCTCGGAATTGCGGCCTAATTGGCTTGAGCGCGGCAGAACGCCGTCTATCATACGTACGGGTGAATTATCAGCGTTGATAAGGATGACCCAATCGCCGACGACAGGCAGGTCTGAGCGCGAATCAATATCATGAAGAAAAACCCGCCGGATAACGGCATCTTCTTCTCCGCGTTCACTGAGTACGACATAGCGGTTTTTAAATTGCGCCGAAACGCGCGCGGGGAAAAATTCCTTTGTTGCGTAGTATTCTTTCAGCCGGCATTTTTCTGCTTTATATGCGTCAAATCCTTGTTGAAAAAAGTCACTCCACCCGATCGTTTTCAGATCCATTATTGCGATATCTCCTTGTTTTTCAGAACCAGTATATAACATAAGGCAGAAAAAAGCTTCACTAAAATTCAGTTGACTGGTTTTGTGTGTTTTGGTGCATAGAAAATTAAACAGAATGCTACAAAATGATTTATTCCTAGTTCTTGGTGCAGATTAGATATTCGGTTATAGCATTGACATTGTGACAATAATTGTATCAGATATGGTAGACAATATAACACTGGGGCGTTATGTTGTGACCGCACAATCTTGAATACTCTCAATCTGTGTAAAGAGCAAAGCACTCGAAAACCACAGATCTTACGTAGAGCAAGGCAAGTTGGTAAAAGAAAACGGCAATTGCAGTAAAGGGGAAAGTATATCATTTACTGGATCTTCCATATTTTTTAACCGGAAAACTACTACAGTATTTAAAATGGTTCATATCTAAATACGATGATTGTAAAAAGTAGGAACCAAATAAGATTCTAGCGACTTATATTCGGTGTTTTTTAAAACCAAGGCCTGGTTAAAAAGCAAATAGAAGGCATGTTTTCAGAGCAGGGTTTCCCTCAACAGAAAGTGTCTTATGGGGTGTTGAAAATTATATTGAAATCATATTGACATATTATTATTTCTAAAGGATAGTTATGGAGAGGTAGACATGAAAAAATATTCGCAATATGGCGTATACCCGAACATTGTATTCAATTATGCGCTGAAAGACGTTTTTGAAACACACACCATAAAAGGAGATAATCATGAGTGATGAAAACAAAACCATCCACGAATTTGATTTAGATTTAATCTGTGAATATTTTTCCCATATGGAGAGGCAAGGTCCTGGAAGTCCAGAAATTACCATAAAAGCTTTGAGTTTCATTGATAATTTATCTGATAAATCAAAAATTATTGATATCGGTTGTGGCACTGGTGGACAGACAGTGACTCTGGCCAGTAATACACCAGGATATATTACTGGAATTGATTTATTCTCAAAGTTTATTGATATATTTAATAGAAATACAGAAAGATCAAATCTTCAAAACAGAGTAAAAGGAATTGTTGGTTCGATGGACAGTCTTCCTTTCCATAGTGAAGAATTAGATTTAATCTGGTCAGAGGGAGCGATATATAACATTGGTTTTCAACGGGGTTTAAGCGAATGGCGTAAGTTTTTGAAAACAGGAGGTTATATTGCTGTGTCAGAAGCATCTTGGTTCACCGAAGTGCGCCCAAAGGAAATCAATGATTTTTGGAATAAAGAATATCCAGAAATAGATACTATTCCGAAAAAAATTAAACAATTACAGGAAGCAGGATATATTCCTATTGCTTCCTTTATAATACCAAATAATTGTTGGACTAAACATTTTTATGAACCACAAATTTTGGTTCAGGAAATGTTTTTAAAAAAACATAAAGGGAATAAAATTGCTGAGGAATTAATCGCAAATCAAAGACATGAAGCTGAATTATACAAAAAATACAATGAGTACTATGGTTATGCTTTTTTTATTGGAAAAAAAATTGATTATTGACGCAGCAGAATTAATTTAAATATGTTGTGTGTTAAAAAATCCAATAAAACAAAAGGCAGCGCAAAATTGCATACAACAGCCGATATGACTTCGCTCCCGTTGGTCACTTTGCCCTTCGGGGACATTTTTTCTCTGCCTGTCTTACGGCTTAATCGGCAGAGAAAAAACGTTTCATATCGGCAAACATTATACGGTATGATAAAAAAAATACACTTTACCAGTGGGCACCACAGAAAACGGACGAAATAGCACGTTAAGGAATAAACAATAAAATAGGTTTTCCGAGATTGCTTAAGATCAATCGGTACTGTATCCCGGCAGTGACACAGCAATTAACGAATCTTATAGGAAATTTTTGTATCTTGTAATTATATATTAACATAGCGTCACATAATCAAGGGCATGTTGAGTAGCACTATTTTGGTGCATTTTCCCGCGTTTTTTACTGTTTTACTAACCGATTTTTCTATCTTTTGTATCGTTTATTGGACTAATGTTTAGAGTTTAAATATAAGCTTAGATCTTGAAAGGATTGATAATTTTTACTGTTTCAATTTTCTGATCATGTGAGAAATCTTCACTATAAATAATAGAACAAGAAGCTTTTTCAGCTGCAGCAATAATCAATGAATCCCAGAATGAAAAGTGATACTTTGCGTTCAAGTCCAAAGCCCTGATGGCATCATCTTTGGTCGTTTCTACAACTGCATGATCTGGAATGACCGACAATATTTGCACCATTTTATCATGTTCAACGGGAGGGATCACTTTCTTCATCATAACATTACATAATTCATTTATAATCTGTGAACTGATCTTGTAATTCGTCTTCGTCAATAATTCCTGAAATATTTCCTTTGCTCGTAGTTTTTTTGGTTCATCAGAATTATTAAACAAGTAACCCAAAATATTTGTATCGATAAAGATTTTATCGGTCATACAATTCTTCGCGTTTATACGATGTCATTGTGCCTGCACAAGAATCAATAAGAGAAAAAAGATCACGCAATGATGATTTTGAAAGGGTATCCTTTTTTTTGTCATCCAAGGGCAACACAATAATTTCAACTTTTTCGCCTATGTAAGGTTTTAATTCCTCAATGGTTGTATTCTTTAAGCGCTTTATAATTTTCAAAGCATTCATTTCTCTCACCTCGTTTTCATTATAACGTTATTATTTTAAGATTCAATCAATAATTACAGTTTTGGGTTTGCCCGATACATGTTTTTAAAAAACTACCACGGTTTAAATCGAAAATAGAGCCCATGTTTTCAGAGCAGGGTGCCACTCAACATAATGGGTCTTATGAGACGTTTGATCGATCGAACCGTAATAAATCAAATTGCATAAATGAAATTGTACGCTATTATTATGCATTGGTAACTATATGTATGATGACCCGTCTATTGCATCTGTTGACATAAAGCAGTAATTGGGAGATGAATCCGTGCAGAAGTTCACGTGCGGGCTCGGTGTGAGGTATAAGAATTATAGGGCGGATGCAGCCTATGAGATAAATCAATGGGAGAATACGTTACTTGTAGGATTAGGGTTATTTTTAAAATAAGGAGATATGATGAAAAGAAAATGGATATTTATTGTTTTATTGCTGACAGCAATGGGTATCTGTAATTCCGATATAGTAAATCCACCCAAAGATTTATCTGAGTATTATTTGTATTTCAAAGACAAGAATGGTGATTATGGATTTATGGATAGGAATGGAAATATTGTAATAACACCTCAATATGAAGACGCATGGAATTTTACTGAAGGTCTTGCGCTCGTTCGCGATAAAAAAACACATTTACTGGGCTATATCAATACAAAAAATGAACTTCTTATTAAACCACAATTTACCAGCGGGGATCCTTTTGATCAAGGTTATGCGATAGTTTCAATAGGAAACAAATATCTACGAAAATACGGAATAATTGATACCAAAGGAAATTTTATTGTTCAACCGAAATATTCATACATTAATGGATTTTATAATGATATTGCGGTTGTTGCTGAAATTATCGATGAAAAATTGCAATTTTCGTATGTAAATACAACGGGGCAGTTTTTAAGCAATAATAAATATGAATATGCTGGTGTATTTTTAGAAGAATTAGCTGTTGTGAGAATAAATTCAAAATATGGTTTTGTCAATAAAAAGGGCGAGTTAGTTATTACGCCGAAGTATGAGAATGCTGATTCATATTTTCAAGGGTTAGCGCCTGTTAAAAAAAAATAATAAATTTGGATATATAAATAAGCAAGAACAAGTGATAATAAATTACCAGTTTGAAGATGCTCGTCCATTTTGGGGGGACTTGGCAGCTGTTAAACTTAAAGACAAATATGGATTTATTGATAAAAAGGGAACTATGGTTGTTAAACCGGTATATGACGATATTTCATACTATAATTATGATAACAGATATATCGTGCAATTAAAAAACAAATATGGATATGTTGATTCTTCCGGCAAATTGGTTATCGATGCTATATATACAAAGGCTAATTATTTTATGTATGGCATTGCTGAAGTTGTATATAATGGCGAGGTAATATTCATAGATACAACGGGAAAACCAATAAAAGTCATTGAAAAATAATTAATAGGAGTAAAATGCCAAAGAGTTGTGTAATTCGTATTAAAGCTGTATCCAACGATAGCCAAGTTAAAAGTGTCGCAATGTCTAAAGAGTAGTGATGAAGAAATTTGAAATTCGCTGTGTGTGCCGATATTGTAAGTATCTGATATAGTGGTTCATGACGTGCGCTCAGAAGTCGAATTCTCTCAATACATTATTGAGTGTGTGATCGAATAGAGCACTGCAATATCTGTGTTTAAAATAGTTTGGGAAATATTCATACGAGATAACTCTTTACCTCATCGGACATACAGAGACTGAACGATTTAAGATGAATGCCGGCTATAAATAGGTAACGGATTTATATGAATGATATTGTCATATATCCTCATTCGTGCTATTATGGACCGAGATGATTGAAAATCGTGATACAAAGGAGTTTACACCATGGATGAAATGAAGTTTTCCCAGATCGAGGACAAAAAAGAATTTTACACATCGGCGCTTGTTGTGAATGCCGAGGTAAAGCCGTCGAAAAACGGCGATTACTGTGACCTGACCTTAGCGCGTCGCGATGGTACCGTCAATGCAAAGGTATGGAAGATCGGCGAGTTTGAGGCATCATGCCCGGGTATTGTAAAACGCCTGGCACATGAATCGGGGCTTGTCATAAAAGTATGGGGTAAAGGCAATCTTTTCAACAACGACATGCAGCTTGTGGTCGGCCGTATCACCATAGCCACTGAGGCAAAAAAAGAAGACTTCATGCCTGCGTCTTCACGTGATCCCGAGGAAATGAAAAAAGAATTTGATGTCTTTATGGGTTCAATCAAAAATACCGAGATCTCCGCCTTGTTATCGGCAATGTTCTCCGGCGAAATCAAGGAGCAGTTCTTTACGTCGCCTGCTGCGCAGGGATTCCATCATAATTACGTCTACGGCCTGCTGGAACATACCATGCAGATGTGTAAACTCGCCGACAAGACCGCTGCCGAATATCCCGAGGGCACGTTCGACCGCGATATACTAATGGCGGGGATTCTGCTTCATGATATCGGCAAGGTTGTTGAATATAAAAATACATTCGGTTTTATCGAGCGCACCGACGAGGGTCGCCTGATAGGACATATCGTGATAGGTGCAGAAATGGTTCATGAAGCGGCGAAAACGATCACCATCGATCCCGTGACCGTTCAGAAGATCACGCATATCATATTATCCCACCATGGAAAACCGGAATTCGGCGCAGTGATGCTGCCGCGTACGCCTGAAGCATTTTTAGTACATATGATCGATAATATTGACGCAAAGACCAGAAAATTCATGGATCTCAGGGCCGCTCGTTCCGAAGGCGTGGTCTGGACCGGATACGAAAAAATGTTTGAAACGGAAGTGTTTTTCGGCTGATGCTGGAAAAAGTATATGATTTCATAACCAACCGCCATTTAATCGAACCCGGCGATTCGGTGTTGATCGCTCTTTCGGGCGGGAAAGATTCCGTGTTTTGCGCTCAGGCCTTACTCAGGTTCAAGCAGCAACTCGGTATCAATAAAATGGCTTGTCTGCATGTCAATCATAAATTGCGCGGCAACGACAGCAATCATGATGAGCAGTTTTGCAAGGATTTTACCGAATCACTAGGCATGACCTTCCATGTAGAACGTGTGAACGTAAAATTACTTTCGCTTATGTGGAAACGCTCTCTGGAGGATAGCGGACGCGAGGTTCGTTATAAAATTCTTGAGCGGTATGCCCGATTACACGGCTATACGAAAATAATCACGGCACATACAAAAGATGATCAGGTTGAGACATTGCTCATGCGTCTTATTAAAGGCACCGGGCTTGACGGATTCACGGGAATTCACGAACAACGCGGAATGATCATTCGTCCGTTGTTATCCGTTTCCGCCGATGAGATCCGTGCGTATCTTAAAGATTCCGGTATTGATTTTGTTGAAGACAGTACCAATGCCGTCAACACGTATGAACGCAATAAGATCCGCAATGAGATCATACCGTTACTTGCCGAGATCAACCCTCGATTCGATGATGCATTGATGCGTTTTCATTCGATCGTCAAAAATGCCCACCAGCTGGTCGGCGAGCAGGTCAATAAAGCGATCGAAGAACATTTATATGTCGTAAAAGGCGGATATGTGCTGGAGCTTGCGGCCATTGAACCTCTGCTGTTGCCGGATATCATCGAGTATATCACCAAGACCTATTATAAACTGACGTTATCCTATGATAAAACCGCCTCTATCATGGAATTGATACTCGGGAAAAATTCCGGAAAATACGTAACGATGAGTGATTTTTTGGAAGTTCATTATAATTTCGAACAACTTTACTTCATTGAAGAGGAAGATTTTTTCATTGAGGATGAATTCCCACTGGTACCGGGCGAGACATTCATCGATAAATACAAGACGACCATTGCCGTACATGAATGGGACAATGACCTGCCGGTCTTTATTGACGATAATGAGTGTTATATTCCTTCTGTCCTCATTGATCTACCGTCTCTCACCGCGCGGACACGCACTCCCGGCGATGTGTTCATTTCAATGAGGACCGTGAAACGCCGCAAACTAAAAAAATATTTCAATGATATGCGTATCCCGAGAGTACTGCGTGATAAAGTGCTGCTGATCACCGATAAAGAGCATATTTACAGTATCATAGGCATTGATAAGAGCGCTTATTCAGACGTACCGTTTAAAAAACCGTATATTCATATACGCTACACAGTGCATACAGAGATGCACACGAAGGAGTGACCATGACAAAGCCGACCGTTATGACGGAACTGTTTCACCGTATGTCGCGTTTATATTGTTTTTATAGGGCGTGTATAGAAAAGGGCGAGAATGCGGAAGTTTACCGAGCGCTTGCCGACGGCGCTCACACGCAAATGATGAATGTATATCAGTATCTTCATGAAAACGATTCTGTAGATTCGATCTTAAACGAGATAAAAATTGATATTGAAGTGTTTTTATCTACCGCCGAAATTGAAGCGAAAAAAATGGGGCGTGAGGCGGAGAAACTCGCTTCACGAACAAGAGACGCCGCTAAAATGGCTTACATGATAATGGAACAAGACCATGCAAAAAAAACGCCAGTACGTAACGCATACGCATGCGATGTTTGCGGCTGGACCGGTATCGATATCATCCCTGAAAAATGCCCGTTATGCGGAAAGAAGTTGCTGTAGCTTTATTTTCATAACA